>JAPLUI010000332.1 GCA_026397725.1 Verrucomicrobiota bacterium
ACATTCTTGTGGTGGTTGAGGAAGCGTGGCCGGTGAGTGCGTGCCGAAGGCTCTGCTCACGGGCGATCCTTCCACCCGACGACAGGAATGTCGTCGCTCCTTAACGGGCACCATCGGAGTCAAGATACTCGGGAGCGGTGTGACCGCCCGCGAGACGAACTGCGCCTCGTGGTAACGCCGCAGCTCTCCCGGTTTAGCCACAGCGGGGTGGCGGGCTGCGCCCTTCCCACCGCACTCCAGACTTTGGCTCGCGCCTGGGCAGGTGAAGGTATGGAGTGCGGTGGGAAGCGCAGCGCCACCGCCGCTGTGGCTAAGTCCCGGCACCCCCGGGGTGTGCCAAGTCATGTTCCGGAATTCATTGCCAATTCCTTGTCAATTCAAGGTCCAGCTCAGGAAGTGTTGAGGTCGATGTAGGCGGCGATGGCGCGACTCGCGGTGCCGTCCTCCACCAGCATGGCGATTGTACCAGTCCTCATCACGCCAGTTGGCTCCTGTTCTAACGCATTACTTGGTCTGGGCCATTTCCGCTTCGAGCTGATCGGCTTTCTGCGGATTGATTTCCCGCAATTTTTGGCAGTGTTGCCGGGCCTTCTCGGTTTGGCCCATGAGGTGGCAGGACTGCGCAAGGTGATAGCGTGCATCCATGTGATTCGGATTGAGTTCCAAGGCCCGCTCGGCCGCAGCCGCGGCTTCCGGATACATCTTCAAATGATAGCAGGCAAAGGCCATGCTGTTGTGGGCCTCGACGAGTTTTTCGTCGGCCTGCACGGCCTTGCGGAGCACGCCGAGGGCCTCCTCGAACTTGCGCTGGCCGTTATAGATTGCCCCGAGGTTGTTCAACGCCACGCCGAAGGCCGGCCGCAGCGAGATGGCCTTCAGATAATTCTCCATCGCCTGGTCGGCCTGGCCGGTCTTCTCCTGGCACAAGCCCAGGCGGAACCAGGCGTCAGGCTCGTTAGGCACGCGCCGCACCGCCTCCTCGAAGTACCCCAGTGCGGCGTGGAAGTTGTCGCTGGTGAGCGGGCGGAGACTGAGCTTGCCAATCCCCCCGGTGATCGGCGGCACCCAGTCGGCGGGCAGGTCGTGGGTGCATTGGGCCAGCGGGCGAAGCGTGCCGGGCTGCAGGTCCGCCGCCTGCCGATAGACTGCGGCGAAGTTGAGCCCTTGCCCGGCCGAGATGGTCTTCTTCCCTTCGGTCATGATGGCGGTTTGCACTGCCACCACTTGTCCGCGCAAGTTGAGGATCGCCCCGCCACTGCTACCGACGGAGACCGGCACGGTGTGCTGCATGACCGTGCCGGCGTCCGGCACCTCGCGGTAGGCCGAGACGATACCTTCCGAAACCGACCACTCGAATCCCAGCGGGGTGCCGATGGTGAAGACTCGCTCGCCGACTGCGGGCGATTCCCGCGCGATTTCCAAGACGGCGGGCGGCGCGGGTGCCGGGTCCACTTGCAGCAGGACGAGGTCCCGCGGGCGATCCTCCGCCAGGATGCCGGTGATGCGGAGCGTGCCGCCAAGCGAGGTCCGGACCTCGACACGGTCAGCCCCGGCCACCGCATGGCGGGCCGACACGATCCGATCAGGTGCCACGAAAAAACCGACGCCTAACGAAGGCATCCCCTTGTCGGGATCAAAGGAGACCACCGTGACGACGGCCGGCTGCACCATCCTGACCAGTGCCGGCAACGACTCCTCGCCCCGGACCCATGCTAACACGGACAGCGAAACCAAGCACGGCCAAATCATTCGAGCGCCCATGGATCGTATCTCATTTTGCACGGTCAGGTTACTCGTCGAGCGGCTCCTTGCTGGCGACGGGACACCGATGTAAGCCCGTCCGGAGAACGCTTGCAGGGCCGTCATGAAGGCAGAAAGCATGCTCATTTCACCGCACCTCGCTGAGTTTCAGGACTTGGACATTCTTGAATGCCACCGGGATGCCCGCTTGGAGCTGCGCTTTGCCATAGGTGCCGATGATCGTCTTGTCGGCGACGTTCGTCACGGTGCATTGGCCGGTGGGAAGCAGGGCGGCAAGCGCGGCGAACTTCAGGGTATCGCTGATGGTGCGGCCTTCCGCCAGCAGGATGACGAACAGGTCCCCGCCGGTGGTCTTGAGCACGAGGGGATCCACCTCCGGATTGATTTCCACGAGCGGTCCCGGGGCGGGCCAACCCCACTTGGGCGCGAAGATGGTAGCGCTTTGGCCGTCGATCATCGTGCGCAGTTGGGCATCGAACTGCAGCCCGTTCACGGCCCGTTCCGCCCGGTTCTTGAAGATCTCCATCGTGGCCCAGCAGGTCTGGCTGTTGCCCCACTCGGAAAAGACCAGGAACGGAAAGATCCGCCATTCCATGCCCCATTTGCACTTCGTCTTGTCGTTGTCGCGCAGGTAGCTTTCCAACAGAGGCAGGCAGCGGGCCACCTGGGTCCACTGCTCCGCCCGCGCCCCTTGCCGATAGCGGCCGAGGTCGGATGCCACGAGGTATGCCAACGGCAGGGTGTATGAGCAGGGATACCAGCAGGTCGTGCTTTCCACATGGCCGTAGGCCGGCTGCCAGGCGAGAGTCGCGTCCCACGACTGTTGGTCCTGGCGTGCGGCGTAATCGCAGGTCACCCACGCCAGCGAAACGCTGAGCATCTGCTCGGCCGCCGTGAGAAACTTCTCATCCTTGGTTTGCTCGTATGCCACAACGGCCGCATGGGCCGAGACCGACGAGCAATAGCTGTCCACCACGCCGCCCACGTCCTCGAAGCTCCCTTGAAACCGGCACTCCTTGAGCGGGCCGTTGCAAATCCAATCGACCGTCCTCAGCCCGCGGGCCTTGAAGTCAATCCGGTCCACGTCGATTTTGAGTTGGCTGGCCTTGAGCATGGCCAGGGCGTTCCATGCGCAATCGCCCTGCAGCTCGGTGCTGGGCGTGCCATTCTCGAAATACTTTGGATATGAGCCATCGTCACGTTGGATGGAGGCGAGCCATTGCAAGGCCTTCCGGGCGGCGGCCAGATACTCCGGGTCGCCGCCAATCTCGTGTGCGATCAACAAATAGTAGGCGATCCAGCCGGTGGCGTGGGTCTGGATCCACTTGCGGTAGGCCTGGTCCACATAGCTGGTCTCGTCGTTGAGGGGCAGCATGCTCCAGAAGCTGCCGTTAGGGTTTTGCACCGCCGTTTTCAACAGGAAGTTGTTAGGGCCCTGCAGGCGGGCGAGGTTCTCAGGAGCCTCGCCAACCGACCGTGCGTATTGGTTGAAGGCGGCCACGGTGAACGAATTGCCATACATGGCATAGTAGCAGAAGCCGTTGCCATACCCTGTGCCGTCGCCGCTGTGATTGGAGCCCATGAAGTTCTCGCCGTGCTTGTCGTGGCGAACGTAGCAGCACGGGTTATCCAGCAGATAGGCCATTGATTTCCGGTATAACTCCATGCTGTTGCACTGCCGGCGGTAGCCGGCGAGGTTCATGAACTGGGCGAGGTGGAAGCCGGTGGTATAGCCACCGCCGTTAGGAGTTAGCGCCAGCAGGAACCGCCGCGTGACAGTTTCCCCGGTCTTGACCGGACGCTGGTGATTGGCCACCAGCAGAATGGAACCATCGTTGGGCGAGACCCCGGCCAGCTCGGTCGGGTGGTCCTGGTCCGGATGCGGCCGGAAGCCGACCCAGTAGTCCTTCGCGGCGCCGGGGTCCGGCTCGCAGCCGAGGCGGAATTCGGGTGGCAGGATCGACACGGAATACGTGGTGGCATCCGCGATCAGCGAGAAGGTGTTGTTCCAGGTGCCGCCATTGTCGATCAGGCCGGCCGGGGCCTTCTTCGCGTCGCCGTCGAGAAAGTGCGGCACACTGTGAGGCAGACAGTAGATCTGGCGCACCTGATCCGGGGCCAGGTTGAAGGCGTCGAGTCCCAGCGCGAGCGACTGCACCTCCCTGCCGGACTTGACCGTGTAGGTGATCAAGAAGGCGTCTTCCGGCACGGGTGTCCAAGTGATGGTCACTTCCATCTGTTGCGTGCTGCCGGTCAGCTTCAGCGTCTTGCCGTCTGGTTGGACTTGTTGCGGATTGAACCACAGCGCCTTGCCATCAACCGCCAGCAGGTACTCGCCCGGCCGCCGCCCGGCCGCCACGGGACCCTTGGCGCCGGTGGTCTGCCATTGGCCGTCCCGCAGGACACGCAGTTCGCCGACGGTGCCACTGGCCATGTCGAATACGACTTCGCTTTGTTGGTTCTTCAGCATGATGGACCCGTCCGCAAGCCCTGGGTGCGTGCCAAGCGCCGTCGCCAGCAGGAAGGCCATCAACTCCCGGGGGTGTTTCATTTGCCAGTTTCGTACACCCGGACTTCGGCCACCTGGACCGCGTTCTGGATGCTGTTTTTGAGCATGTTGAGCCGGACGTAGCGGGCCTGGACCGGCGCGAATTGGTGCCAATGGCCCTGGCCCGTTTCCGGTTTGGTGTTGGTGCTTTCGTCCACGACCTTGGTCCAGTTCGTTTCGTCGGTAGAGACCTCGACGGTGTATTGGAACGAGCGACCACCGTACTCCCAGGGGAAAAGCCGCAGGCGGTCCAGATTGTAGGTGCTTTGCAGATCAACCTGCCACCATTGCGGCGGCTCCCAGGCGCCCCATAACTTGCCGTTGCCAACCCAGCCGTCATTGGCGTTCTCGGGCACCTCGGCATCCTTGTCCTTGCCGGCCACGCCGGACGCTTTCACCGGCTTGCCGGTGGTCAGATTCTGCTCGAAGTCCTTCCAGTTGTACTTGGGCCCGAAGACGTAGCCGCCAACCACCCGGCCTGATTCGTCAAACAAGGCCGCGCGTGGCCGCAACCTGCCGACCAGTTGCAGCGGCTTCTCGTAAACCGGGGAATTGGCGGTCGGCTCCGAACCGTCGCTCGTGTAGCGGATGCGGCAGCCGGCGGGCGGGTCGGCCGACATGGTGATCGTCGCCGTCCCGGAGTAGTAGGGCACCGGGCCGTCGGGCTGCTCCGGCTTCAAGGCCGCGTCGATTTTCACCGTCTTGAGAATTTTCGCCAGCCGCAGGTTGAGGATTTTCTCCCGCTCGCGGAGTTCCCGCAATTGGGCGGACTCTGGAAACGGCGGCTTTGGAAACCCATTCTCGCGAATCTGTTGTTCTTCCGCAGCGCTGGACACGGTGTCCGGCGCCCAGGTGCCTTCCTGCCGGAGGGCCTCGTAGATGCAGCCGTTGACGTAGGCCTCGGCGCTTTGCTCCCAGGCCACCCGGCTGCCGCCCAGCACCCGGTCGCTCCGCTTGAGCATGTTGTCGTTGCTGCTGTAAATGTTCCACTTGTCCCACGGTCCGCGGATCTCCCACGGCACGGTGATCGTGGTGAAGCCGGCGTCCTGGGCGAGTTGGGCGCCGGTGTACCAGGAATACATGATGAGATCGGTTAGCGCGGGATCGGTGGGCGGCCCTTGGTAGCCACCCCAGAAAATCGTCTTCTTGCCGTATTTTTTGACAATCTCGTTCATCTTCAGCGCGTGTCGTTTCAGGAGGTCATCCTTGCCGCCCTTGTCCTTTTCACGCATGTTGTTTTTCTGCATGAACTCCTTCACATGCGGCCGGTCGATGAACCATTCCCACTGGACTTCATCGCCGCCGATGTGGAAGTATGGTGAACTTTTGAACACTTCACACATCTCGCCAACGATCGTGTCGAGCACCGGATAGATGTCGTCGTTGGCGATGTCCATGAGGTGCATGCCCGGCTCGCCGAGCAGCCACTTGTCACCCACCTTGAGGTCTTCCAGCAGGGCCTCGCAATGCCCGGGCGTTTCCAACTCCGGAATGATCGTCACCCCGCGGGCGTCGGCATAGGCCACCGTTTTCTTCAGTTCCTCCAGATCCCAGGATTTGAAGGCGTCACCCCCGTTGATGGCGCCGTTGCTGTTACCGACCTGGGGATAGGCCTTGAGCGGGAAGTAAAAGCCGCTGCCGTCGTGCAAGTGCAGGTGCAGGTAGCGGACCTTGTGGAAACGCATGGCCTCGACGGCGGCACGCACGCCCATCAGGGGCAGTCCCTGCCGGGCGCAGTCGATCATATAGCCGCAGAAGTCGGCGTGCGGCCAGTCCTTGAGGTTCATTTTCGGCACGGCGACCGCAGCCCCGTTGACCTTCAAGGCTTGCAGCAACGTGGCCGTGCCCTCGCAGCAGGCCCGGTAATCCCAGCCCTCCACCACCGCCTGGTCCGCGACGGTGATGGTATGGGCGTAATCGCGGACCTTCTTGACCTCGCGGTTCTGGACCGTGAGGATGTCAGCGTCCGCGCGAAGCTGCGGGTTGAGCTTGAGCACGATGTCGCCGGGCTTGGCCTCGCCTTCGGCCGGCGCAAGCTTGAGCTTGGTCGCCAGCAGAATCTCCTCCGCGAGGATTTCCGCCAGTGGCTTGAGCTTGGGGTCGGTGGCCACAATGCGGCTTTGCGGCGTGAGCGGCAGGTCGCCTTCGACAAGCTGGATTTGCTTCGGGGTGGGCAGCAGGCCCAGCGGATTCCCGGCGGTGGAGCTGGGAGCTGCGCCCAACCACGCCGCACTTGCGGTTAGAACCAGGATGGCGCACTGACCGGATATGTTCTTCAGCATGATGATGGTGGGGGGGTGGATTTGGTTGTTAGAGCGATTGCTCGCTGCAGACTACGTGGGGGATGATCAGGATCATACAGATGATTCGGGTGCCAATGGCGATTTTCCCGCCTCCCACGCCCTGACTTCGACCCAATGCACCGCAGGGTTGGAGCTGTTCCTGAGGACGTTGACGCGGAGGATTTCATCCGCCAGAATGTCGGCCGGCGGGTTGAGCGTCGCCTCCGTCGCCACCATGCGGCTTTGCGCCGTTAGATCGGGCGGTGCCGGTTCGCGGGAGGGAACCCCCGGCCTGGATCAGCGGTTCAAAAGAAACAACTTCCCTTCGCCAGCTTCCAGTTCGACTGCCAGAACCTTGCTGTTGAGCGCGGCTGTGGGCATGAGTTTCCCGGTCTCCTGCGACACCTCGGCAGTGGCAACAAACGTGCCGTCGATGGTCAGCTTGGCCGTGATCTTTGCTTGCATGTTCCGGTTGACTGGCAGGATGTAAACTTTCCCCGCGGCATCCTTGAAGCAACCGATCACCATGACCCCGCCTTCGATCTTCTTGACCGGAGCTTCCGGCAGCAGCGGGATCGTCCCAACCGGCGGCTCGGTGTGGTACACGCCGGTCGAAGTCAGTTTGACCAGCGTGGGCCCCAGGTTGGCGATGCGGCGGTTGATCTTCTGCACATGGAACCACTTGGCGTCGCGCTTGAGGTCCTTGGTGAGCAGGCCGGGCGAATCGCCCGTGGCCATGCCGGGCACGTGGACATAGGTGAAGTACTGGATGCCGCGCGAACCGTAGGCGAGCGACGTCCACACCTGCCAGCGCAGGTCTCCTTCGCTGCACTCGCGGTAGCCCATGTGCGGCAGCGACACGATGATCTGGTTGAATGGGGTCTTCGCCTTCAGACAGTGCCGCCGCACGGCCTCCAAGTTGTCAAAATAGTAGCGCGATTCGTTTTCCTCATGCATTTGCCAGTAAGCGTCCCAACTGAACAGCGCGGGCTTGACCACCTTCAAGTAATCCGTGACCAGCCGGTCGTAAGACTTGGGGGTATGGGCATAGTTGGGCAATAGATTGTAATACGGCAGATGCGTGGGGTCTTTCTTCAACAGGTATTGGGTGACGAAGCCGAGCCGGGGATGCGCGTCACGGCCCATTTCGTCGCCGAGGACGAATCCCATGAGGGCCGGGTGCTTGGAATACCTGGCGATCATGCCGTCCAGGTCCTTCTCGATCCCGGGAATATCTGTGGGCTGGAACTTCTCCCACGGGCCCTGGCAGACGTTCCCATCCCAGATAAACGCCTTGATGCCCGCCTGCTGGCAGAGATCGAGAAACTTCAAGTTGAACTTCACCTGCTCAGCGTCGGGCTTTTCCCACAGGTTGGGTGATTGAGCGACGTTGAACCCGCACTCGGCGATTTCCTTCATGCGTTCAAGGTTGCTTTGCTCCTTGGTTGGGCCGCACCAGTAGGAAATGATGAACGGCGCGTCAAGCGAAGGTCGCGCAACCGGTGGCTCAGCCCGCACGACTTTAGGAGCCACTTTCCCCCTCACTCCGGGCACGCCGAACAACTCAAGCTGGCCCAGCGCAAAACCGTTGTTAGAGCGGTAGATCCAATTGACCGCACTCGGGTTGAAGCAGGAGTAGATGGCAATCCGGAACCAGGTGTAGGCCATGGCCGGGCGGGTGAAGTCGGCCTGCTGGATTTTCTGATTCTTCAGCTTGTCCTGCAGCTTCCTGGCATCCGCAGCAGCCACCGCCTTGGTCAGGCCGGCGGAGTCGAACGACGTGAACAGGAAGGTCTCGGTCCGCGAGCCCGGCTGAAAGGCGCTCTCGCTCCGGTCCTTGGCCTTGCAAACGTAAAGATTCGTCCAGTCGCCTTCCTCGCCGGTGTTGGAGCCCTGAATGGCCCATTCCCTAGGGTCGCGGTCGGGAGCATCGGCGCTTGGAGTGATGGTGAAATGGGTCAGGACGAACGCGTCCTTGAGTTGGACCGCGGCGAAGTAGGGATCCTCCAGGGAAGGCCCGCCGTCGCCGCCTTCCTTGAAGCTCACATACCACTTCGTCTGCTCGGGCTTGTTCATGAAGATGGCCGCCGCCGGTGCGCCCACCCAGCTCTGGTAGGGGTGGCGCTGATACGGAATCGCGTAAGGCCCGGTGGCCGGGGCGCAGGTCATCTTGAGCCAGGTGGCGTTGGTGGGAAGCATCGCCGCTTCCGGCAGTCCCTGGCCCGGATCTTTGGAGAGTGCCACCGTGTCCGTCGGGTCGGTCAAGTCGCCACCGAGCAGGCTGGCATTGCCCGTCCCCAGGCTCTGAAACGCCTTGGCGGGCTGGGGCGAGATGATGATGCCAACGAGGGCTGAAAACAAGAGGGGGTTGAGCAATGGTTTCATGTCATGCGATAGTTACCGAGACGCCTGATACCTGGTCCGCAGGCCTTCCCTTTCAAGACCTGGGGTGGAATCGATATAGGCGCCATTTTTCTTGTTGCTGGAACGCCTGATTGGTTACAGTCTCGCCCAGGATTGTCCGGCGGCGCATGGGCCTTGCCCGGCCCGGTCACTCCGCAACCACCTCCCCAGCCATGTCACCCCGCCAGCAACTTCCCGGCAAGCTGCCACTCGCCTTGGTTTTTTCGTGCGCGTTCGCCGCGCTCAATTTGCCGCCAGTGTTGGCCTATGAATCCCTGGGAGCGGGCAACAGCAGCCTGCTCGGCGGCGACCTAACCGATCCGGACGACACGCTGAAGCCGGTCGAGGACTGCGGCGGCGGCACCGAGGAGGCGCTCAGGCCGAAGAACGCCACCTGGGTGAAAATGACCTGTGCTCCGGCCAATGGCCCCGGCGAGATCGGCCATCAGCAGCACCCGTACCAAAGCTGGGTGGGCACCCCCGCGTCCGCCATTGTCTGGAACATGCCAGAGGACAAAAAATGGTATGTCGGCTTCAAAGACGGCGGTTATGGCGGGCCTACGGACGCGAAGCCATACTACCTGGCCATCCAGCTCAAGGACGCCCACGTCCTCACCCATTTCACCATCGCCTCCAGCCAGGACAAGCCGTTGCGTGATCCGAAAACGTGGTCCATTCAAGGCTCCGACACCGGCAAGGACGGCGAATGGACGGATCTGTACAAGTGTACCGCCGCCGACCGCGCGAGCAGTCCCTTCCGCGAATATCCCCGCTGTGAGACGATGCTCTTCACTTCCTTCACCAGCGCCGACATGGCCAAATCCGTCGGCCCTGAGAATACGAAAAAACTGCTCGCCAAACTCAATGGCAAAGTGCTGAACAAGGCCGACTTTGCCCGCCCGGCGAAAGCCTACCCCTGGTTTCGCGTCGTGATCTATGCCTGCTTCAACGGCAATACGATGGACGTGCCCGATCCATCGAACCCGCCTGGCTTCGCGCTGGGCCAGTTGGAATTGTTCAGCTCAGCGGGCGGCAAGTCCGCCGGCCCTGCCACAGTGGCAGGCAACAAGGGTGGCAACAAGGTCGCGCCGAAAACTGTCGAGCCCACCGCGGTGGATCCGCAGATCCTCGCGGCCCTGCCCGCACCCGGGACTGGCGAGTTGCGCAAGACCGTTTCCCTGGATGGCGAATGGGAAATCGCCAGCGGTGGCGGGGACGCGCCGCCCGCGCAATTCGGCAGCAAGATCCCGGTGCCGGGTCTGGTGGATCTGGCGAAGCCCGGACTCGGGGAGAGCGGGGTGTTCTGGTATCGCAGGAAATTCACCGTCGCCGCCCCGCTCACCGCAGTCGCCGTCATCAAGGTATTCAAGGCCATGTACACCACCAGGGTATTCCTCAATGGCAAACCATTGGGCGAACACCTCGGCAACTATACCCCGGGATATTTCGATGCCAAACCCGCCATCAGGGAAGGTGCCAACGAACTGGTGATCCGGATCGCGGACCATACCAGTGTGCCAAGGTCGCAGCAATGGGGACATGACGACGAAAAAACCCGCTATACCCCGGGCATTTACGACTCGGTTCAGTTGATTCTCTGCGGCCCGCAGCACATTCTGCGGGTGCAAGCGGTCCCTGCCGTCGAAAGCAAGGTGGTAACCGTCCACGCCTGGATGCCGGCGGCAACAGGTGGCAAGGATTCCAGAATCCATTTCACCGTGCGCGAGGTCGCCACCGGCAAAGTCGCTGCGGAAGGCGATTGCGTGATGCCCGCCGCAGGCGCTCCCGAGCGCACCGGATTCGCCTCCCTGCGCATCAGCGATTGTCACCTTTGGTCACCGGAAACCCCCTTCCTCTACGAACTCGAAGCCCGCAGCCAGTCGGATGTGCTCAAGACCCGCTTTGGCATGCGCTCACTCACCTTTGAAGATGGCCATGCAGTCCTCAATGGGAAACCCTGTTTCCTGCGCGGCACCAACGTCACCCTCTATCGGTTTTTCGAAGACCCGCAACGCGCGGCCCTGCCCTGGACGGAAACCTGGGTGCGCCAGCTCTTCAAGGCCTACCGCGACCTCTATTGGAATGCACTGCGCTTTTCCATCAGTTTCCCGCCGGAAAAATGGTACGAAATCGCCGATGAAATGGGCCTCCTCGTCCAGGACGAATTCCCCATCTGGAACATGTATCCGAAACCCGGCGATTTTGACGCGGCCAACCTGGAACAGGAATTCACCGAATGGATGCAGGAGCGCTGGAACCACCCATGCGTCATCATTTGGGACGCGTGCAATGAAACCGGCGTCCCTGAAATCGCCACGGCCATCGGCAAAGTCCGCGGACTCGATTTCTCCAACCGCGTGTGGGACAATGGCTGGGCTCAGGCAGAGCGGGTCGGCGACATTTTCGAATCGCACCACTACCACTACAAGGACGTGCAATTCAAACCCCATTACCTCGGACGCGTGCCCAAAACTCCCAAAGGATCGTATCGCAACACGGACAAGAACCCGGTCATTCTCAACGAGTACGGCTGGCTCTGGCTCAATCGCGACGGCAGCCCCACCACCCTGACCGCGGAAGTCTATAACAACCTGCTGCCCGGCGGCACCAACTCACAGCGGCAGCAACTGCACGCCAAGCTCCTGGCGCAACAAACCGAATTCTGGCGGCATTCCCGCGAGTGCGCGGGGGTGCTGGAATTCTGCGGCCTGGGTTACTCGCGTCCCGGCGGCCAGACCAGCGACCACTGGACCGATGTGACCAAGCTCACGTGGGAGCCCGAGTTCTACAAGTATGTGAAGGATTCCTTCGCGCCTGTCGGCGTGATGATCGAGGCCTATGAGCCCGAATACCTCGCCGGGGCGGCCCGGGATTTTCCGGTTTCCATCATCAACGATCTCAGCCTGCCGTGGGAGGGCTCCCTCCGCCTGCGGATCACCAAGGCGGGTGAGTCTGCCGTGGTGAAAGAGGAGGTCAAGCCGTTCAAGGTCGGGCCCGCCGGCGCAACCAAGGTGACTTTCAAAATCACCATCCCCCCCGCCGGAGCCGACTACGTACTGGAGGCCGCCTTGATGAAGGCGGGCCAGCCCGTCGCCCGCAGCTATCGGGATTTCAAGTCGGCCACCAGTGTCCAGCCCCGCTGACCCGCATGCCAAGCATGTGCGCGCTTGGAAAATGAACTCCAGCCACGATGACAGGGCTGTGTTTCACGCAACACAGGCTCCCTAACGAGAAGGGCTGGCCAGCGACCCCATGTCGATCACAAACCGGTATTTCACGTCGCCCCTGAGCAGCCGCTCGTAGGCTGCGTTGAGCTGCTGGATCGGGATCAACTCAATGTCGGAAACGATGTCGTGCTTGCCGCAGAAGTCAAGCATCTGCTGGGTCTCCTGGAGCCCGCCGATGAGCGAACCGACCAACTGGCGACGCCGGAAGATGAGGCCGCCCACCGCGGGCGAGGGATGAGGCAACTCGGGCACGCCGAGCAAACAGAGGATGCCGTCGCGCTTGAGCAGGGTGATGAACGGGTCCAGATTGTGCGCCGCAGCGACGGTGTTGAGGATGAAGTCGAAGCGGCTGGCGTGGGCCGCCATGGCGGCGGGGTCGCTGGAGATGACGACCTCGTGGGCACCCAGCCGCTTGGCGTCTGCCGCCTTCCCAGGGGAGGTGGTGAAGAGCACCACCTCGGCCCCAAAGGCACGGGCGAATTTCACCCCCATGTGGCCCAAGCCGCCGAGACCGACGATGCCGACCCGCTGGCCGGGACCGACCTCCCAATGGCGCAGCGGTGAGTAGGTCGTGATCCCGGCACAGAGCAAGGGCGCGCACGCGGCCGGATCAAGCTGCTCCGGGATCCGGAGCACAAAGCGCTGGTCCACCACGATCCGGTTCGAATAGCCGCCGTAGGTCACGCCGCCGGTGTGCGGATCGGGGCTGTTGTAGGTGAGGGTGAATCCGGAGTCGCAATACTGCTCGAGGTGCTCCCGACACGCGGCGCAAGTGCGACACGAGTCCACCAGGCAGCCGACGCCGACGAGGTCACCGGCCATGAAGCCCGTCACCTCGGGACCGACCCGGGTCACCCGGCCGATGATTTCGTGCCCGGGCACCATCGGATAGACAGACCCCTGCCACTCGCCCCGGACCGCGTGCAGGTCGGAGTGGCAGATGCCGCAGTACTGGATCTCGATCTGAACGTCGTGCGGCCCCGGTAGCCGGCGCTCGAAGTGGAAGGGCGCGAGCGGCGAGGTGGCACTCCGGGCGGCATATCCCAGCGCGGCGAGCCGCGGCGGCAGCGCCGGGTCCGGCGGGGTCTGGTTGTTCGTGATAAGGGTCATCGGTTAACTCTCATGGGGTTGGCAGGAACTTGGCTCATGAGCACGCCCAAGAGAGCATCCCCCTCTCGCCGTGTCAAGGAACTGTTTCTAACATGGATCGCCGTTTCCCTGATCGAAAACCTCCGCCCGCCCAACCCCATGCATCCCGCGAAGATTCCTGCATAATAGTGGTTGCGCTCGTGGGGGAAATCTGCTCATCTGTCGCGGGATACCCCATGATGGGAGTTCCATGAGGGATGGCTTGCTTAGCGAACAAACGTATGAACAAGGTATTTATTGCACCCAGGAAGTATGTACAAGGACGGAATGCTCTGAACGAGGCCGGCGTCTTGGTCGGCGCGTTGGGGCAACGGGTGATGACGCTCTGGGACGCTCAGGTGAAGGGGGTTGTGGGTGAAGCCCTGTTGGCCAGCCTGCGAGGTGCCGGACTGAGCGTGGAAGACGTGGCGTTCAACGGAGACTCGACCAAAGCCGAGGCCGCACGGGTGGCCCAGCTCATCCGGGAGCGGAATGTGGAGGTGATCATGGGTATCGGTGGCGGTAAAACACTCGACACTGCCAAGGCGGCGGCGGCGGCCGCCGGCGTCAAGGTGGTGACTTGTCCGACCGTGGCCTCCAACGACTCGCCCACCAGTTCCTTTACCGTCTGGTATGACGAGCAGGGTAACTGCACCGGCTTTGAGAGTTGGGGCACCAATCCCGACCTGGTACTGGTGGACACGCAGGTCATCGCTCAGGCACCGGTGCGGACCTTTGTGGCGGGCATGGGTGACGCCTTGTCCACCTGGCTGGAGGCGGATGCCTGTTTCAAGGCACGCGGAGCGAATCTGGCGGGTGGTACGGCCACCATGGCCGCGCGAACCTTGGCCCGGCTCTGCTACGACATTCTGATGGAGCACGGCCTCGAGGCCATGCGGGCGGTGGAGAAGCAACTCGTGACGCCGGCGGTCGAAAAGGTGGTCGAGGCGAACGTCCTGCTCTCCGGGCTGGGCTTCGAGAGTGGCGGCTGTGCCACGGCGCACATGATAGCTAACTGCCTGCCGTCGTATCCCGAGTGCCATGGTCTGATGCACGGCCATGAGGTGGGTTTCGGGATCATCACCCAGTTGTGTCTGGACGACGACATGCCGGTCGAGCGGGCGCATCGCATTGTCGATTTCGAGATTGCGATCGGGTTGCCGGTGACCTTTGCCGAACTCGGGTTGTCAGGGGTGACTCGCGAGCGGCTCGCACGCATCGGCGAGATTTGTGCGGGGCCCGGCTCCCTCTGCGAGAATCATCCGTTTTCCATCACTCCGGACGACATCGTGAACGCGATGATGGCGGCGGACGCGCTGGGCGGGGAACGCCAGAAATTGCTGCGAAAATGAGGACCAGAGCAGCGGTATGGGACGGGATCAAGGCGGACCCGGTCTGCGACGTGTTGATCTTGGGCGGCGGGGTGAACGGGACCGGACTCATGCGCGAACTGGCCTTGCAGGGGGTGCGTTGCATCCTGCTTGATAAGGACGACTATGCGGCAGGAGCCAGCTCGAAATCCTCCCGCATGATCCACGGCGGGCTGCGGTATCTGGAGAACGCCGAGTTCAAGCTGGTGCGGGAGTCGCTGCACGAACGCAACCTGCTGCTCCAGTATGCGCCGCACTATGTCGAACCGTTGCGGACCACCATTCCCATCACCTCATGGTTTGCCGGCTTGCTCAAATCACCCTTGGTCTTTTGCGGCTTTCCGGTGACGCCCGGCGGACGGGGGGCCTTTATCGTCAAACTCGGCCTGTGCTGCTACGATCTGATCACCCGCCACAGCCGGCAGGTCCCGCGCCACTTCTTTCTCTCGAAGGCCAAGTCATTGGCCGAAATCCCGGCACTCAAAAGCGGGATCGCCTGTACCGTCACCTACTGGGACGCGTGGATCAGTCAACCCGAACGCCTGTGTCTCGACATGGCCCGCGAAGCCTGCCGGGTGCTGCGGACCGGTGCCGCGCTGAACTACATCACTGCGGAAAAGATGGATCGCGACCACGTCCTGCTGCGCGATCAGGTCAGCGGAGAGACCCTGGCCGTCCGTCCTAAGGTGGTCGTCAACGCCACCGGAGCGTGGGTCGATGTTGCGAACGGGGCGTTGGGGGTGGAGACCCATTTCATGGGTGGCACCAAAGGTTCGCACCTGGTGATCGACAACCGGGCCTTATACGATGCGCTGGGGGACCGCATGGTTTACTACGAGCACACCGACGGCCGCGTTTGCATCGTCTTCCGGGTGTTGGACAAGGTCATCATGGGCTCGACCGACATCCGGGTCGCCCACCCGGACGACGCGGTGTGCGAGGACGCTGAAATCGACTACATGATGCAGACGCTCAAGGGCGTTTTCCCCGGCTTGGAGCTGTCGCGCCGTGACATTGTGCATGTGTTCTGTGGGGTGCGCCCGTTGCCGGCCTCCGGCTTGGACTACACGAGCCGCGTGCCGCGTGCTCATCAGGTGGCGCTTTCGGAGCCGGACGACACGCGGGGATTTCCGATCTATAGCATGATCGGCGGCAAACTGACGACCTTCCGGGCATTTGCGGAACAGGTGGCCGACAAACTGTTAGCCAGACTCGGCATGAGCCGGCTGGTGTCCACCCGCGAAAGGGCCTATTTCGGGGTGGCAGGCTATCCGATAGGGGCCGCGGCGAAGCAGCAGTGGATTGCACGGGTGGCGGCAGCTAACGGGCTGGCGGCCGCACGCGTGGCCACCTTGCTGGAACGCTACGGAACGGAGGCGGAGCGGCTGGCGCAACAACCGGAGCCGGCATGGCGGCTGGCGCTCAAGGCCCTCCCTGACTTCACCGTGGGCGAGATCCGCATGATCGCCAGGGAAGAACAGGTGTTGCACCTGTCGGATTTGGTGCGGCGCCGCAGTGTGATCACCCTGCTCGGGCGGGCGGGCGAAACCGCGCTCACCGAACTCGCGGAAATCGTCGGAGACGTGCTCGGCTGGGATGCTCAGCAGCGCCGCCGTGAGGTCGGGCTGGCGCTAAGCGAGGCCAACGGACGAAAATAATGCCACTACGAACATGACTGAAATGACTTCTACAGAACGGGTGATGACGGTGCTGCGCCGCGGCGAACCGGATCGCCTCCCGCACTTCGAGTGGATTATCGATCAGAAAGTCAGGCATGCGTTGTGTCCCGGCGCATCGACCGAAGAGTTCACCGTCAGGATGGGCCTGGACGCGATGCTGACGGCCCCGGATTTCAACACCGTGCAGATCGCGCCCAGGCGCTTCAAGAACGAGTGGGGGATCGTGGTCGAAAAGGGCGAGGAACAGCATTCAACTGTGGTGCAGACCGTGATTCAGACGCTGGAGGACTTTGAGGCCTATCAGGCACCGGATGCGTTTGCACCGCACCGCTTCGCCAGCCTGAAAAAACTGGTAACTCGCTACAAAGGCAAATATGCGCTCGGCGTTCACTTGAATGACGTGTTGTCGATTCCGCGCAATCTGATGGGCTTTCAGGAACTGATGATGGCGTTCTGCACCGAGCCGGAACTGGTCGCCAAACTGGTGAAGATGTCGGTTGACCTCAATATCCAGTTGGCTGGCGAGGCCGCGCGGCACGGCGCGGATTTCGTCTTCACCGGCGACGATTACGCTTCCTGTCAGGCACCCTTCATGTCGCCCGCCACTTTCAGGGAGCTGCTCTATCCGGGGTTGCAGCGGGTGGTCAAGGGCTTCCACGACCACGGCATGCCGGTGATCAAGCACACCGATGGCAACATCATGCCACTGATGGAGATGCTGCTTGAGGTGGGGTTCGACTGTCTGGATCCGATCGACCCCCTGGGCGGCATGGATCTCGCGTTCATGAAGCGGACGTTCGGTGGGGCCTTCGCGCTGAAGGGAAATGTGAACTGTGCGACGACCCTCGTGAACGGAACGGCAGAGGAGGTGGTGAGAGAAACCCTGGGCGTGATTCAGGCCGCAGCCGCAGGCGGCGGCCTGATCGTGTCCTCGAGCAACAGCATTCACTCGTCCGTCTCACCGCTGAACTATCTGGCCATGCTGAGTACCATCAAAGCCTATGGCCGCTATCCCATCAAGCTGGATTTCGACGCTTCCGGGGCGGGGGAGGCGTTTTCCTAAGGTACGAAAGGTTCCTATGAGTTATCTGTTAGGTATCGATGTCGGTTCGACCAATCTCAAGGCCGTGCTGTTCGGAACGGACGGCCGCATGGTCGCGAAACATGACGTGGCGACCGAGTGCTGCCATCCCGACCAGGCGCATCCGGAGTGGGCCGTGTGGCATCCCGAGCAGATCTGGTCGGGCCTCGCTCAGGCGGTCCGCGCCGTAACGTCGGCCGTTGCAGGCGGGGAGATTCTGGGCGTGGCGGTGACCGGGATGGGCATGGACGGCGTGCCGATCGACCAAGCCGGCAAGTGGCTCTATCCGTTCATCAGTTGGCATTGCCCGAGGACGGCACCGCAACAGGCCTGGTGGCTTGAGCACATCGGGGCGGACGCACAGTTCGCACGGGGCGGCAATCAGGTCTGGACCTTCAACACCGCGCTGCGGCTGCGGTGGATGCAAGAACATGAGCCGGCGATTCTCCGGAAGACTCACAAGTGGCTGTTGATCGAAGACTATGTCAACTTCATGCTGTGCGGCGAAACGGCCACGGACTATAGCATGGCCTCGACCACGCTGTTGTTCGATCAGCGGACGCGCAGGTGGAATGACGACTTCCTGCAACGCTCGGGGATTGATCGTGCCCTCCTCTGCGAGCCGTTGCCGGCAGGTACCTTGATCGGGCGCGTGCATCAGGCGGCGGCCGGGATCACGGGACTCAAGATGGGCACGCCAGTCGTCCTGGGCGGCCACGACTACTGCTGCGGCTGCCTGCCGACGGGGGCCTTCGATCCGGGCGTGTTGCTCGATGTGCTCGGGACCTGGGAGATGGTGGTGACGGCCCTGTGCGAGCCGGTGTTGACGCCCGAGGTGCAGCGCATGGGCGTGGTGGTGGACTCACATGTGGCACGCGATCGTTACGCCGCGATGGGCGCCACGGTGGCTGCGGACATGCTCGAGTGGTTCAAACGCGAGATCGGTTTGCCATCACCCCCATCATCCTTGTGCGGTGCTGAGAGCGCCTCTGAGTGGGCGCAGCTCATTGACCTCGCCGCACAATCGCCGATCGGGAGCAATGGGGTGTTCTTCCTGCCGCACATGTCGGGCAGTTTCTGTCCGGTGCTGGATCCGACCTCGACTGGCGCGTTCGTCGGGTTGCGCAACATCGCGGGCCGGGGCGACCTGTTCCGTGCGGTCATCGAGGGCTTGAATTATCAATTCCTTGAAATCATCCGGGCCTTCCACCACGCGCTGGGGGTCCCGAGCGAGAAGATCGTGGTGATCGGCGGGCCGACGAAAAACCGGCTCTGGATGCAGAACAAGGCGGATGTGACCGGCATCGTCGTGGAGGTCCCGAACCTCGCGGAGGCAGTGCCGTTAGGAGCGGCCATTCTCGCCGGTATCGGCACCGGCGTGTATCGCGATGAGCAGGACGCCTTCAGCCAGGTCTATCGGCCGGGCACCTTCTATGTGCCCGATCCGCATGCGCAGGATCGCTATCGTGACCTGTACGCACGCTATGAGGTGCTTTATCCCTCACTGAAAACTTTTGCCTAGATCTCAGGTAGGACGCAGCCCGTTGTCCATCAAGCGGTAGCCCGGCAGCCTGAAATCCCTTCATTCATCCGCATCAAGGTGCGGAACGTTTCCTGTTCGCGATTGTCCCAGTCCCCATGGCGCCTCGAGCAACCATGCGGCATGCTCGCCGTTCATTGCTGACGCATCAGTGCGAATTTCACCAGCCTGTCCGCTTGCTGGCGAATCTCGGCAAGCTGGGCCTTCGTCGGCTCCTTGCCTTCCTCGATCACCATCGCATTGCGCAGGCCCGAGAGAATGTCCCGCATCTCAAGGTAATTCGCACGCTCGGAGATCCGCGGCTCCAAGCCCGCCACTGACTCGGTGTAATAGTCCGCAATGTCCTCACGCAGCACCTTGCGGGCCCGCTCCGGCGAGAACTGCTTGTCCACCGCCGCCGCCGCCACCTCCAGCGCCCGGATCCATCCGCCCAACGAAATCAAAACCGACAGGTCGGCGTCTTTCAGCGTCTTGAGTTCCTCCTCCACATCCTTTTGCGTCGCACTGAGTTCCGCCTTCAGTTGCGCGACATTCCCCTTCTTCGCGCTATCTAGCAAACTCGCCGAATGCCGGTTGACCCGCTCGCCGGCGCCAAGCGCCTTGCCGTAGCGGGTCAGATCCTTGGCCAGCTCCTCCACCTTTTCCATCTGCCCGGCCTGCACCACCAGGAAGCCATCGGCGATGAGAAACCCCAGCTCAATTGCCAGATCCGCCCGATCCAACGGCATCCGCGCCGGCATCTTGCGCGCCACCTCCGTCATCGGGATCGGCATCAGAAACTGCAAGGTATCGAACACCTTGGCAATCGAAGGGGCGGTGAATTCATTGATCCCCAGTTCCTCGCGCAGGTGGCTCAGCGCATCGTCGGGCAGCTCGCCCGCCTCCTTCGCTGGCGTGGCAGCCCCACTCACTTCCGCCGCCGCCAGCGGCAAACACAGCACCGCGAAAACTCCCGCAAACCCAAGTACACTTCGTTTCACGGTGCCAGTGTGCCACCGTTCGACCCACTTCGCAACCCGCAAATGCCGCCTCCCGTGTCGCCCCCGAAAAAATCGTTGAAAAATCGTTTGCCAAACCCCTGAAGATGCGTCAGAGTCCGCCTTGTTGGAACGCACGGAGCGTTGGTTCGCGTTGTATTGCCGAATCACCCGCAGGATTCATCCCCACCTGTTCCGCCACCTCGGCACTCCCACCCGCCGTATTCCTGCCATACTGTCACCCCCGGTTCACGGCTCCCCAGGCCCGTTTCCCGGTTCCTCAATTCCCTTCAATTCCAAACCTACACAGCTCCCCCATGTCCGGTCACAACAAGTGGTCCAAGGTCAAACACATCAAGGCCCGCGTCGATGCCATCAAAGGCCGGGTCTTCAGCAAGTGCGCCCATGAAATCGCCCTCGCCGCCCGCGCCGGTGGCGGCGACCTCAATACCAACGCCCGCCTCCGCACCGCCATCGATTGCGCCAAAGCCGTGTCCACGCCCCGTGAGAACATCGAACGCGCCATCAAGAAAGGCACCGGCGAACTCGGCGGCGAGGCCATCCAGGAAGTGACCTACGAAGGCTACGGCCCCGCCGGCATCGCCTTCATCATCGAAATGGCCACCGACAACCTCAACCGCTCCGCCGCCGACCTCCGCTCGATTTTCACCAAAAACGGCGGCAGCATCGCCACCCTCGGCAGCGTCTCCTACCAATTCGACCGCAAAGGCGAAATCCGCATCAACGCCCAGGGCATTCCCGCCGATCACATCATGGAAGCCGCCATCGAGGCCGGTGCCGATGACGTCCAAAGCGATCCGGACGAACACCTCATCCTCACCGCTCCCAACGAACTCGGCACCGTGGCCAAGGCCCTCCGCGACGCCGGTTTCCAGCCCAGCTCGGAACAACACGTCTCCATCCCCCAACTTCCCAGCATCATCAACAATCTGGCCATCGCCCGGCAGGTCATCAAACTTTACGACCTGCTCGAGGACTACCCGGACACCCTCAACGTCTTCACCAACTTCGAGGTGGCGGACGAGTTGCTAGACCAACTCGAAGCCTGATTCTGCCGACCCCGGAGCACGGCTACCAACGAACGGCAGCCGCCCCATCTCACCAGCTCACCCTTGCAATCCCGCGCCAGACGCACCCACCAGACCCAATCCCGAATGACTAACAACGACCACGACGCACCGCCGCCGCTTACGCCAGCAGCCACCGGCGCAGCACCTGCCGCCACTCGCAAGAAGGCGGCCAGGAAAGCTCCCGTCAACCCAGCCGCCAGCAAGACCGTTGCCGCCAGCAAGGCCACGGCGAAGAAATCCGCAGCCAAGAAGACCGCACGCAAGGTGGTGGCCAAAGTGGCTGCTGCTGCCAGCGGCAGTGCCGTGGCCGTGGCTTCCAGCCGCAGTGATTTCAGCCCCGAACTCCCGCTGGTTTTCTCGCCAAGTCCCGCCCCCGCACGCCAGGTGACTGCAGCCTCCGACGGCCGCGATGCCACGGCGGCGACCTCCGACAACAGTGCCCAAGTCCCCACCCAAGTCCCCACCCCCAAAGCCACCCCCAAAGCCACCCCCCGTCGCATCGGGCGGGTCCCTGGCGGTGGTGCCGTCAACCTGCGGGAACCTTCCAAGGTGCCACGCGCCACGCGCAAAACCAAAACCCCGGCCGCCCCTCAAGCCTCCACAGAGATCCCGCAATCCCCGGCAGCCCCCGCCGCTCCACAGGTCGCAGCCGCTGAGCCCGCCCCGGCCCCGCCTCCTTTGGAAGCCACCGCAGCACCCGTTCCTGCAGCCGCTCCGGCCCCTCCCCAACCCACCCCAACCCCCTATCCATACAGCGCCCCTAACGGCGAAAACCGCAGCAAACGCCGGCGCGAGAAACGCAAGAAACAGCACAACCAAGGCCAACATCGCTACCAAGGACAGCACCGCCAACAACCGCACACCGCCGACCCGAACTCCAACCCGAACTCCAACTCCAACTCCAACCCGAATCCGAACCGGCCGGATCCCGAGGCCAACCGCCAGCCCCCTCTAACAGGTCCCAAGCTCGCGACCAACGGCATGCTCGAACTCGCCCCCAAAGGGTTCGGCTTCCTCCGCGTGCCCGAGAAAAACTTTGAGCAGGCCCGCGACGACGTCTTTGTGCCACCGGAACTGATCCGCCGCCACAACCTCCGCATCGGCCAGTGGTTGCACGGCCTCTATCAGGAAGGCTCGCGCGGTCCCCAACTCGTCGAAATCACCCAGCTCAACGGCCTCCCGCCGGAGGAGGTCGCCAAGTTCCCCCACTTCGACGAACTCAAGGCCATCAACCCCACCAAACGCCTCAGTTTCGAGACCACCCCGGATCGCTTCACCACGCGGGTCATCGATATCATGACCCCGGTGGGGCGCGGCCAGCGGGGACTCATCGTATCACCGCCGCGTTCCGGCAAGACCACCATGCTGCTGCACACCGCGGAGGCGGTTCGCGACAAGTACAGTGATTCCCTGCATCTGATGATCCTTCTCATCGATGAGCGTCCGGAGGAAGTCACCGAGTTCCGTCGCGCCCTGCCCGGCGTGGAAATCTACGCCAGCTCCAATGACGAGGTCGCCCGCAACCACTGCCGCATCGCCGAGCTGGCCATCGAGCGGGCCAAGCGCCTCGTCGAGGCCGGCAAGGACGTCTTCCTGCTGATGGACTCCATCACCCGGCTCGCCCGCGCCTACAACGCCACCATGAACAACGTCGGCCGCGGCACCGGCTCCGGCGGCATCACCATCGGGGCCTTGGAAGTCCCCCGCCGCCTCTTCGCCGCAGCCCGCAACACCCGCGGCGGCGGCTCCCTCACCATCCTGGCCACCGCCCTCATCCAGACCAACTCCCGCGCCGATGAGGCCATCTTCCTCGAATTCAAGGGCACCGGCAACATGGAACTCGTCCTCGATCGGAAAATCGCGGAAAACTATATCTATCCGGCAGTGGACATCTTCAAGTCCGGCACCCGCCGCGAGGAACTGCTGCTGCCCGAACACATGCTTCACAAAATCCACCTCATCCGTCGCGGCCTCGCCGGGCACCGCCCGGTGGAGGCCATGGAACGCCTGCTCTTCTTCCTCAAGAAGTTCTCTAACAACCCGCAGATGCTGCTGGAGATCAAAGGCTGATTCCCCACTCCGCACCACCCGCCGCCACGCATGACCACCGACAACGAGCCTCCCATCGAAGTCGAAGTCCTTGAAATCGACGGCGTCGCCCCACCCAAGCCCAGGGCCGCTGATGGCATCGATCCTGACGGCGAGTCCGCCGCCGGTCATGCCTGGACCAATTGGCAGCGCTGGCCCGGCCAGGTCCGCCACCTGCATCCCCTGTGGTGGCCGGTGCTGGTGGTGGGTGGCGGCCTCCTCCTGGTCATCATCCTAACACTCGTCTTGATCCTCGGCACGCTCCTCGTCATCTTCCGCATCATTCGCAACCTGCTCAGAGCCTTGTTCTCGTGAGTGCGAATCAATGACCGGCCGAGCATGCCAAGGCCACCAATCGCAACGCCGCGGGCGGCGTTGCGGGGAGCACCCGCGCCCCGCCCAATACCGTTCGCATCGCACTGGAGGACAGCCGTCTCGGCTGGCAGGGAAGACGTGCGTCCCGCCTGTCGTCTTGGCTCAAGCCGCGCCAAGAGATTCCCTGTGCTCGCTGAATTGCTCCGAATCGAGGTACCACTCCAAAGAATTCACGACAGCAGGCGAGCAATAGAGTCGATTCTCGGGATTTCATCACTCAGGGCCCGTTCAATCGGCAATCAACGGGCAGCTTCAGCAGGGTCACTCCCGTGCATCCATGCGCCGTGTCCCGCACCACCCGCCAGCGGTCGCGACAAATCCGTGGACGATCATCCACAAACCGGTCGCGACCCGTTGCCGGCCAAGGATGTTTTCCAAGTCCGAATTGCGCATGATTCCATCGGGCGGAGTGCTGCAAGGCCGCCTCTGCCCAGACGGCATGGCCCACTCCAAGCCTGAAAATTTCGCTTTATGCGCCGCTCGTTCCGGCGCATGCTGCCGCCGTTGCCCCGAGCGGATCAAGCCCCCGCACCCCTCTTCGCCGCTTCCTAACATCCAAGCCCCCTCCCATGTTCGGCACCCAGCTCATTGACGAATACGCCCGCCACATCTCCGACGAGAAACAGGCCTCGGTCCTCAACGGCTCCTCGGCAGGCACGGAGAAACGCTATCAGGTGCTGTACCGCGACTATGCCGATCCTGACGCGCTGCGCCGCCTGGCCGGCACCATCAAGGACCACACCCTGCATCATCTCGGCGACTATCTGGCCAAGGCGGAACAAGCGCTGCTCCAGCGCGGCGCGCAGGTCCACTTCGCGGCCACCGATGCGGACGCCCGCGACACCATCCTGACCATCCTCCGCCAGCACCAGGTCACCCGCCTGACCAAATCAAAATCCATGGCCGCAGAGGAAATCCATCTCAATCCGTTCCTGATTGAAAACGGCATCGAGTGCCTGGAATCCGACCTCGGCGAGTTCATCATCCAACTCGACAACGACATCCCGTCGCACATCGTCAAGCCCATCATTCACAAGAACCGCCGCGAAATCGCCACCACGTTCCTGCGCGAAGGCATCGCGACGGATTACAACGACGACCCGGAAACCATCACCCGCCGCGCCCGCGTGTTCCTGCGGCGAAAATACCTGGCGGCTCAGGCCTGCATCACCGGCGTGAACTTCCTCTGCGCCGACACCGGCCGCATGGTCATCGTCACCAACGAGGGCAACTCGCGCTTCGGCATGGCCCCGGTGCCGCTGCACATCGCGCTCGTCGGCATCGAAAAGCTCATTCCCGGCGAACCAGACCTCGCGGTGTTCCTGAATCTGTTAGGCCGCTCCGCCACGGCCCAACAACTCACCGTCTATACCGAGTTCATCAACGGCCCGCGGGCGGCCACCCAGCCGGACGGGCCGGCCCACCTGCATGTGGTCTTCCTCGACAACGGCCGCACCAACGTGCTCGCCTCCAAGTGCCGCGAAATCCTCCGCTGCATCCGCTGTGGCGCTTGTCAGAACATCTGCCCGATCTATCGCCAGGCCTCGGGTCATGCCTATCGCTCCCCTTATGGCGGGCCCATCGGCGCGGTGCTCTCGCCGCTGCTCTTCGGCGACCGCTTCCCCGAGTTCGCCGATCTGCCGAAAGCCTCGACTCTGTGCGGGGCCTGCAATGAGGTCTGCCCGGTCAACATCCCCATTCCCGACCTGTTGCTGCGCCTGCGGGACAAGGCCAAGCGTGCCGCCATCCACTCACCCGCAGCGATTCCCATGGCACCCTTTGCCACCCTGGCCACCTCCCCCACGCTGTGGCGTGCCGCCATGACCATGTCCAAGGCGATGAACTTCCTGCCCATCCAAGTCGCCCCCATCAAACCGCTCCAGGACTGGCTCGGCCAGCGCTCACTCCCCCCCTCCACCGGCGGCGATTTCCGCAAGTGGATGAAAGCCAGACACAAGGCGAAAGGTCATGAGTTATGAGTCATAAGTTATGGGTTATGAGTTATGGGTTATGAGTTATGGGCAAAAGATGGCATCGCTCTTCAGCTCATCACCCATGACCCTTCAACCCATGGCCCATGACTTCCCCCATGCCGGCTTGGCCTATCTGCTACGTAACTTCCCAACCAACTAACCGCTCCTCCCCCCAATGTCCCGCGCTGCCATTTTCAAGAACATCGAAGCCGCCACCGCCGCAGTGAAAACCAAATCCGCGTACCCGGATTATGCTGCCGCCATCACTCACTCCGCGCCGAAACTCGCAGGCTCGGATCGGTTGGAGATCTTTTCCAGAAACCTGGCGGCGGTCAACGGCCGGACCATGCATGCCGTGGCGGAATTGTTGGAGTTCCTAACGGCCTCCGGGCAGCGCCACGGGTATTGCGATCCGGTGCTTTACGAGCGCGTCGGTGCCCCGCTGGTCGCGGCCGGCTTGACGGTGGAAACCGAATACGACCGCACCCGTTATGATGACTATCAGTTCGGCATCACGCGGGCCAGCGGGGCCATTGCCGAGTCCGGCACGCTGATCCTTGATGACCACCGCACTTCGCGCCGACTCGCCGCGCTATCGCCCTGGGTTCACGTTGCGGTGTTGGAGCGTGCCGAAATCCACCTCACGATTGCCGATGCCCTTGCCGTCCTTGGGGATTCCCCCAACATCATCTGGGTCACGGGCCCCTCGAAAACCGCCGATGTGGAGGGCATCCTCATTGAGGGCGTCCACGGCCCCGGCGAACAAATCGCCCTCGTGCTGTGAGGTCGGCCCCACCAGGAACGACACTTCACTGTTCCTGATCCCGACGGGAAATGAGTTCTCAACAGGACTGGATTGGCGTGAGGGTGCCGTTCTATCGGAGTTGAATCCGCTCACCGTTCGCCACGGCTCGGATCGTTTGCCCGGCAGTGAGTTACCCGTTCAGCAAGGGCTCTGCGAGCAACGTGCCGAGCAAGCGGTCCATCACCCGCTCCAGCTTCCTCGCGCCGAATTTCTCACTGAAGCCCTCGCGCAGGATGAGTTCCTCGGCGCTCTCATCCAGTTCCACCGTCACGCCGCGAACGTGGGCGTGGCTGCCGCGTCCCGCGGCAGGCCGTGATTGCGGCGTCTCGCCGCAATTCTCCTCTTCCACCTGCGGCGTCAACGTCCGAAACCTCACCGCCGCACACGCCTGGCCCACCAAATCCAGCGCCTTGGCCGGCAGTCGGAAATCCGGCAGATAGCGGATCGACCATTCCACTGCCGCCCGCAGTGCGGCTTCATCGAGCGCCACGGTAGGGCCGGGGCGGCCGCGCCCCGCCCTGACTTACCCTGAGGGCGCGGTGTGAATGCAATGGTCATCGGAACGCGAATTTCTTTCTCTTTCCATTCACCACCCATTCGCACCGCCATTCGGCGGACAGTGGGCGGACCGGGCCGGATCCGCCCTACCACCACACCGTCCCTCTCGATGCTCTGTAGCGGCGCGTCTATGACCGCCGGACTTTTCTCCAAACGACCACGCCACCCCGCCTTCGCAAGAAAGTCAGCGACGTTCATAGAGACGCCGCTACAATTTCCAATTCGTGGTCGCCCCGATCACGCGGATCGCACCACGGGCCAGCGCCGGCTTGAGGATGTTCGCCGCGTCCATGTTGCCCCCCGCCTTGCCCGCCCCCAAGGAGCGTGGGAGTCTCGCCCACATGCCAATGAAACGCGAAAGTCAAGCGGCCCACGTCGCACCTCTTTCTCCACTCATTGGCAGGGCGGTTCGGAGACCGCCCCTCCAGTGAATCTCATCGATGAAAAGAATCGGCTTCGGCTCCTGCGACGCCTCGCGCACCAATGCTTCCACCCGCTCCTCGAATTCTCCCCGATATTTCGTCCCCGCCTTCACGGAGCGTGGGCGTCTCGCCCACCTGCCAATGAATAGAGAAAGTCCGGCGGCGCAAGCCGTATCTTTTTCTCCACCCATTGGCATGGTGGACAGAATGTCCACCCTCCTCACCGCCGGCCGACCCAACGCATCCGGCAACCTGCCCTCCGCCAGCAATTGCGCAAAGCCCTCGACGATCCCGGTCTTGCCCACACCCGGCTCGCCTATCAATATCAAATTGTTCTTCCGGCTTTGCAGCAGGATCCGGGTGATTTTCAGCATCCCATCCCGGCGGCCGATCAAGGGCGGCAGACCCCCTTCGCCGCCAAGTCCTTAAGATTCCGCCCCAAGTGCTCCAATGCGGATAATCCTCGCTTTTTCTGGTCTTCCGTCTCTCACTCATATACTTGATCCGCTGAAGATCTGCCACAGCCGCACCATCGCGAAGGTGTCCAGTTTGCAGTATTCAAAGAGCTGATGTTCGATTTCCTGTTTCCGTTGCGGGGTAGTTTTGGGATTGACCGCCTCCTTGAAGGCCTCGACGGCCATATCGCCGTCGTGAACGCCATCAAGTTGGGTGTAGGAAAGCTCCGGGCAGAGGGCGGGTAGGACGGCCTTGATGCTCCAGCTTCCGAGCTGACTTGGGTGGTAGTAGCGCTTCCGGGCGATGGGCAGGAGATCCACGACTCTTTCGATGATGCAGATCAATGCAGTTGCGAGTTCCGGGAAACGTCCGGCAAGCTCACGAATACGAGTGGTTTCGAATGAGGCGTTGTAAGCGAATACTGGGCCTTCATTGCCGCCTTGATCGACGAGGGATTGAGCCAAGGCTGCGGAGGGATCCGAGCCGGTGAGATTCAGGAAGGCGGTATGACTAAGGGTTCCGGCCTGATCGAGACAATGGAGGCTGAATTGAAATGGAATCTGCTGATAGGGTCGCGTGCCCTTCCAGATGGGCACAGCGAAATTGACGGTTTCGAAATCGAGGAAATACGCCGGAAATCCGAATGCCGAAAGATCGGCGGCGGCACCCTCCGCATCGAAGAATGCCTTTCCGATAATGCAGCATTGTTTGACCCGCTTCTGCATCGCGTTGAGGAGATCATCAGGCACATTCCGAATGTCCTCGTACCCCCCGGACTCGAACTGCTCACGTTTGCGGCGATGCAGATTCGGCAACGATGCCAGAGGATACTCCGGACGCGCTTTGTCACGGTTGCAGTAGCCGCAGAAACCGCAGGTGAACGGTGTGGTGCAATGGGGACCAGTGGGGACTTCGGGCTCCTCCGCAAGTGCCGCAACCACCTGCGCGGCGTCAATCCATTGCTTCACCTCATCACCACGGGAGAGCGCTTCGTCAGTGAGATCCACTTCATGGAGCAGTCCCCGGTAGTCGCCATCGCCCTGATAGACAAAGCTGTTGTCGATGTGTGCCAAAGACACGGATGAGAGGCGAACGCCGGAGCAAACGGCGATATATGCCTGCACGGCGATGTCATCCTGATGATATGCTGCCATGCCAGTTGACGATTTCACCTCGACCATCCGCCAACGCAGGGTGCCATCGGACAGATCCGGCAGCATCACATCTGCGTACGCCAGAGCACCTGCAATCCTCATTCCCGCCTCGAATACCGGCGAGTGTCCCTGGGCCAGCAGGACGGCGCTGTGGGCGAGTGCTTCGCCATGCCCGAGTTCTTCGATGTCGATGGTGACTCCCGAGCCATCCGGGTCGTAAATCGTTCTGGCGATATCACCGACTTGATAGCCGATTCTGAAAACCACCTCGGAAGCTGAATCGTCGCGGAGTTCGGGCTTGTGAAGTTCCAGCCACAAGCGCTTCTGGCATTGCCGGAAAGCGATGATTTTTGACTTGGAGAGGTTTCTCATGGTGACGGCGCTTGAGCCAGAATCAATGACACGAATTCTACTCGTCGCGGAGGAGCGACTCGATCCGCGGGCGAAACGTGTTGACGAACCGATTCACGACATCACCGAGCCACGCCTGAACCTCCGCACGGCGACTGGTTAGCATCTGGTCGCCAAATTCACGCCAGATAGCAACCCCCTGCCAATTGTCGGTAGTATACCATTTAAGCGGCTGCCCTATTGCTTCGTTGACGGCCGCTTGTTCTTCCAACAAGGCTGCATATATCCGATCACCTTCTGGATCCCTCGGAAAGCCCATGTAAACGCCTGCTTGGCCGCCTTTTTCAGCCACAACGGCAGCTACCCGACTCTTCGATCCCTTCGGCATATCGAAGAACTGGTTGGTCCATGTGGTCGGCTTTTTTATGGGTTGGCTCTGGTCGTCGAGAGGGAATTTTTCCATCCATTCTTTCCAGAACGCACTGAATTTGAGCCGTTGCTGCTCAAGATCCGGGCGCGGCATGCTCCCCGTTTCGTCGTCTTCTGATTCCATATCAGCCTCGTCGAGTTGGCCACCACGCACGTCAACGACGATCCGGCGGATGACCTCTGAATGCGCGAGGACTCGGGGTTGGACGAGGTGCATGCCATCGGGCATCCGGTAGATCGCCATCTCGATGAGGCCGAAGGTGAAGTGCAGCGTCCCGTGGTCCTCGATGAAGTTTGTGATGGCACCGACGTTCTCACGAATCCCGTCACCTGCGATCAGCAGCAGCAGGTCACCACGCCGGAGGCTTCGCGAGACGGAGTCGATGAACTGAGCCTCATCAAGTTCGGCATGCTGCTCACGGACGATCTCGAATAAAGATCTCGCGGTGCCCTGATCGCGGCGCCGGGCTGCACGAACAGCCGCATCGAGCGTTTCGTATGTCCAATGGCTCAACTCCTTGGCGTAATCCAGGATCTGACCGATCACTTTTCGCCGTGCCTCAGGGTTGCGCCACAACTTGGCTTCGAGAACAGCGAGGCGGCCTTCGCGTGTTGCATACAGGACGTCTATCGGGCCAGCCGGCGTCAACATCTCCCGGCAGATCGGGATCAGGCCAGCGTACGATGGATTTATTTCCGCGACGGGCAGCGATTCAGGATGCTTGTAGAGAAGGTCTTGCAGCCAGTCTTCGTTGTAGGCGCTTGTTCCTGACGCGCCGCTGAGTGGGACTCGCTCTAGCAGAATGTTTGGACCTGCGCTGGAGATAAGGATCGGAAGTGGATGAGTGACTGCCATGGCAATAATCTCGGTCAGGAGAATTTGGGATGGGTGCGTTCAGGGTTTCGCCAATCTGATAAGAGCCTGACGGGCTGGCCAACGACGAATTATTGGCTGATGGGGCGCGACTCTGCAACCGGTTTCTGCCGGTTTCTGTCGGCCGGGACGATTTCCCTGCTCACCTGTGTATGGCCGTTTCGTCGCTTGCCATTGCATCACGACAGGAATGTCGCGCCTCCTTATCGCTTGCCACCGAGCCGCTCTCGCGGAAGCGGAGGAGGTCGGGTTTTCGACTTGGAGAGTGACTTTGGCGGGCATTGGGAGGGGTTGTCGGGTATTACGGATTAGGCGGAAGATCGTCAACCGGGGGGCTTGAGGAGAAGACCGGAGGCGAGACGCCTCCGGGACGGCCTGCGACGGGACGTCGCAGCTACGGACTGCTCGGAATTGGCGTGGCCGTTGTGGCATGTCAGCGGGCGGCTTGGGGTTGCTTGCGGGCGGTGGGGCGGGGGCTTTGGTATCGATGAGACTGAGGGCGGGAAGAAGGAAATCGCCATGGGTAATGGTTAGAAGGCGGGGCGTTGGGCGAGGGGAATATGTGGGCGAGACGCCCACACTCCTTGATGGGTTGCGGCAAGATGCCGCAACTACGGACCGCTCCGGCTGGCCTTGGTCTTAGCCGGGGCTGGGGCGGGGAGAATTTTCGTGCGAGATGCACGACCTCGTGACCGCTTTCCCACTGGCGCTGTTTCATGGCGTTCATCATGGCGTGGTAGTCGCCTTGGTAGGAGTCGGTCTCGGCATGGGGCATTCGTTCACGGTTTGGGCATGGCTGCCTCGTAGGCACGGATTTCCTCGCAGAGTTTATCGACGCCCCCTCATCCGGCTGAGTTTGGCGGATGGCGGTATAGTCGCCGGAGCCTTGGTCGAGCAGGCGGAGGAAGCGGATGGAATCCACCGGCCCGAGTTGGTCGGTGAGGATGGCCACCCCTTTGCGGTAGAGGTCGATGGGGCTGGCGTAGATCGCGGTCCTGGGGCGGCAGATGATTCGATTTCAGCAAAAGGTTTCATGAGGGAAATTCCAGCGCGGCGAGGCTTGGCGCAATGCGTCATTTGCGGATGGATGCGAGCAGTTTGCCGGCGTCGGGGAAGCGGTCTTTGGGATTTCTTACCAGCGCCCTGTCGATGACGGCGGCGATATCTTTTGTTAGCCCAGGCATGCGGTCGCGGATGGGCACGGGGGTTTCGTTGAGGATGATGTCGATGGGGTCGCGCTTGGGGTCGAAGCGATAGGGGAATTCGCCGGTGAGGTCGTCCTCGATGGTGGATTTCCAGACGGTGATCGGTCGCCGTGCTGGAGGTCCACGTTGGGATACTGGCGCTGGGCTCCCTGCTCCGGGGTATCGCCTTTTTCGTGGCCGCCACATTTTTTGCCGTTCAGATGAGTGCCATTCATGCTGCCGAGGTCGCGCAAGGACGCCTGCGGCGGGCAGGCCTCTAGCAAAAAGTGGTGGCGCGAGAACAGCGACATCTGGATCGGACGCTACCAATACCGCGAAGCCGCCCCGCATCTGATTCTGATGGCCTTCCTGCAACGCGTGCTCAACGGCGGGGCGCTCATCGAACGCGAGATGGGCAGCGGCCGCCAACGCCTCGACCTCGGCATCCGCTTCCGGGGCCGGAACTATCCGATCGAAATCAAGCTCCACTACGGCCCCAAGACCCTGCCCGATGGGTTGGCGCAACTCTCCGAACACATGGACACGCTCGGCGCCCGGCGCGGCTGGCTGGTGATCTTCGACCGGCGGACGGAAGTGGCGTGGGATGAAAAAATCTCGTGGTGCGAAGAAACGGTGGCGGACCGTGAAATCGCCGTGGTCGGCTGCTGAGCGGCGCGGCGGTTTGCGGGCGTCACCCTTACCTGTATGAAATCCAAGGTGATTTTATGGGTGAGGCTTGAGAGCTTGCGGCTGTAGGGACAAGCACTTTGGGCTAAACAAATCGGTCGGTTTTGGATGAATTTGGGGTGACATGAACCCAAGTGCCAAAGCCGGTCTTCGAGCAGGTGTGGGCCGGAGTAAAGGCGGACGCCGACCGGGCTTTGCGGATGGGATTCCAGAAAAATCCGCCGGCTTTTCAACGAGCCGGAACTTCCGGATTTGATTCTAGTTTCATTTCACCGCACTCCTCGAAACGGTTTTGAGTTGTACCTTGCCGAGGGTCGGTTTGCCCTGGGTGGTTGAGGTGACCAGGACCTCGAGTCGATTGATTCCTGGTTTGAGGTTATCGGAAACATCCAACTCGAAGGGCGGCATCCAGAGCGTATCATAAGTTCGGCCGTTGAGCGTGACCCGGGCCATGACCTGCACTTGGCCGAGGTCGAGAATCACCCGCTGGTTTTTGCCAACACCCGCCGGCGGGGTGAACGAGGTTTCCTGGGCAATGGTAAACCCTCCGGCCTCCGTGCGGATATCCTGCCACGGCCCGGCGATGGCGGATGCCTGCGCCGCCTGATCGATTCTCACGCTTTTCTCCGTGGCATCACTCATGATGATCTGATAGACGCCCGGCGCCGCCGATTCCGCCGTTAGGGTGCCTTTGTTGTCGTAGAACAGCCCCAGCTCCGCGGGCGCGACGTCCTGCCCGGCGCAACGGACTGTTAGCACCGAGGGTTGTGAGGGTTTTTCCCGGAACACGACAAAGAATGAATCGGCCCTGTCGTTCACATTGAGGCAAATCCTGGTGCCGTTCCCCTCCGCCTGGTACCGTGCCATCGTGCGCACCTCGCCGGTAACCGGGTTGAAGAGTTCCGGCACTTTGCCGGTAACCCGCAGGGTGGCCTCGAATTGTCCGACCTTCTCAAAATTGGACAGGAAGAAGATCATGCCGTCGTCAAGCCGACGCGCCTTCCAGCGGATGTTACAGGTGGTGTCCGCAACAATCGGCGCGATGTCTGCCGCCTGCAACGTGGCAACGGAAACCGGCACGCCGTCCACGATCCTGCCTCCCGCCTTCTGGAGTTCATCTATCCGCTTCCGGACGTGGGGCCGGATGTAGTCGAGCTTGGGCATGGCTAACAGCTTGTAACGGGCGAGGACCTGCTGCGGATCATTTTCGTCGTAAACCACCCACTCGCCATTGACGACGTGCACGGTTCTCAGCAGCGCGTCGGAGTTCATATAGTCATAGTCATAACCAGTCGGCACGGGATTGGCCGGGCCGGTCATCTGCGGGGCGAAATCGCCGATGTAGATCGCCGCATCCGCCACCGGTTCGCCCTGTTGAAGCATATAGTTGACGCGTTGCAGGTACTTCACCCAGTCGCGGGATTGGACGAACCAGGGTGTGTTGCGATGGAAGGCGGTGCCGAATCCAGGATTCTTGCCCGGCACGCCGTCCTTGGGTTGATGCGCATAAACGTGCAGGAGCGTCTGGTTGATGCCCTCGCAGAAAAGCTCCTCGCCGCGTGCCTTGATGTTGTATGGGTGGTGGCCGAGATCCAGGCCGCTGGTGAAGGACTCGGCATAGACCTTGCGTTTGCCATAGATATGCGCACACGAACTGGCAGCCCGGCACTCGATGGTGCCCAAGGCGGGGTTATTGGTCCAGAACTCGCCGCCGATCTCGTCGGAATAGCTGCCGTAAACCAGAAACTCACCCGGAAAACCCCAGTGCCCGTAGTTCTCGCACCACATGGTCATATCATGTTTGTGCGCGACATCCCGCAACCCGCCCACATAGTACTCGGCGATCATGTCGGCCACGGTCCGGCGCAGATCCCACAGAAACTGGTCGGAGGTCTTGGCGTTGTCCACAACCCGGCCGGTCATGACAGGAAGCAGGACAATGGGGTCATAGCCGTTGCGCTTCTTGAATTCCACCGCAAACCCGTCGGTCCAGTTCTGCGAGCCCATTTCATAGCTGTCGGCGGTAATCCCCTTGAATGCGGAGCGTTCCTGGGGCGTCAACTGTTTCAGCAGTTCGCCGAACATCGAGTTGAAATGATACTCGATCAGCGGTTTGCTCATCTTGTCCACCTCGAGCCCGGTTGCTTCGGGCGGCGCAGGCGCATTCATTTTTCCGGTGGTGATCATGCCGAAATAGATGACCGTCCAATTGCCCGCGGGAAGCTGGCAGGAGAGTTTGCCGCTGGCATCAAGATTGTCCGTTAGATTGATGATGTCCGCTTTCCCTATCACCGTCGAGGCATCATCCGGTTCGACTGTATCTGGGAAGATGTAGGATTGCCAAGTGGGGCTCGGGTCCGGATGCATCCGGCCCATCTGCTTCTCGATGACCTGGGCAACCTTCGGCTCGGAGGTCAGCTCCACCGCCCCGTCGGGCAATCCGCATGGCTCCAACTCGAACTCCTGCGCCGAGACCTCCTTGAAGCTGAACGTCTCGATGCCGTCCGGCAAGAAGTCGGTGGTCGGATTCCTGCCGCCGGTTTGAATGTCGGCCACCAACTCGCGCTTGCCATCGCGCAAGGCGAACAGCTTGGCACCGAGACTGCCCTTGACGACCAACGCCCGGGCCTTGAACGGGGCGGTATGGCGAAAATACATGGCGTTGACGCCCGGCCGTTGACCCGACAGCCCCCATGGCCCGACGGATGCGGGGCCGAGCACGCGGGCGGCCTGCCAACCTTCCGGATTCTTGACGTCGCTGCGCCAATCCTTGGTCTCGCTCATGGCGGCTTGCCACGATGCGTCGGTCACGACGCTGGCCGTCTTTCCACCCTGGTCCTGCAACACGATGTTGGCGATGAGTCCTGCCGGTCCCACTTCGGTGTTGGTGACTGCGATGGCAATGACATTGGGTCCCGGCCGCAGATATTCCTTGATCGACACGATCTCCTGGACCTGCCAGTTGGCCCCTCTCTTTACTTCATGGTCATTGATCCACAAGATATATGCATTGTCCGCAGCCACCATTGCCGCCGCAGCCTTGAGCTTGGCCGGGTCCACCTGGATGCCGCGTCTGAAATAGCGCGTTGCGGCCGGCGCGCTCTTGGTGCCGTCCTCGGCAGGGTGCCAGATCCAAGAGGATTGCGCCAGCGACGGCGCGGCATCATTGCCGGGACGAGGAGAGGAAGCGAGGGTCACCGCCTCCTTCTTGGGAACCGCCAACACCGCGATGTCCTGCACGACCGGGTTGCCGCCGGATCGCACGACCTGCGAGAAGGGTCCGCCGTTGGCTGAAAACTCGGCCCAGGTGACCCGGCGCATCGATTGTTCCGGCTTGATCCACGGGCCGCCGGACTGGCTCCAGCCCGGCGCGTTGAACATCATGATTTCCACGCCCACCCGCGCCGCCTCCTTCAGCGCATGCCGCGTGAGCACCATCCATTCGGGCGACATCATTTTGACCGGGCCGCCGCCCTCGATGTTGCCGATCATGGCCCGCCGGATGCCGACCTTGGCCATGGTTTCCAGGTCTTTGGTGATACCATCCGCCGTGATGTCACCGTTCAACCAATACCAGTAACACCATGGCTTGTTTTCATCCGGCGCACTGCGAAACCGCGCCGCCAATTCGTCGGCATGACTCACCGCCAGCAACGTGCCGGTGACAACAGCTTGTATAAGAACAAGCAACATTCTGGGTCCGTATTTCATAGAGTCGTGTCTTTTCGTGTGCTCTTTGTTAGATAATCATTCATTCATTGGAAAATAGCCTGGTGCTGCTTGTATCCATTTGATATTTCGCGGTGGCATAGCGGAAATTGAACCTGCCATCCGGCGCAATGTCGCCGCTGGGATAGGTGTCCAAGATGACGGTGTCGATTCCGGCGTCCGCCAGCGAGCTGGCATGGCGGCGCAACACCCATGGGTCCGTGGAATTGTAGTAGCCGTAGAGCGGTTGTCCCCAGTAATAGGAATTACCCCGCCCCCACAGCGGAGAGTCCGGCTTGCGGAGAATGTCCGGGTCTTGGGGGAGAATCCTGGCAATGTCGTTGGGCGCATCGGTGCGGTCGTGGCCATGCGTGAGGAAATAAACGATGCCCACCGTGCGCCCTGCCCGCGGCGGCTTGGCGTCCGGCGCGGGGCCCAGCGCGTCGCTCGCCAGCAGGGCGTGCCCGGGTTGATGGCAGCCGGTTGCGCCGAGGCCGCTTGCGCGATGGCGTCAGCCCCTGCCAGCCTGGAAACGCCAGCAGCGAACCACGCCGTTAGCATGATGGCGGTGCCGCAGGGGATGATGATGGTGTTCAACAGTCGCATGGAGTATCTGTTTCGAATATCAGCTCCTGTCACGGTTGTCAATGGCCATTGCCTCTCCGGCGTGGTTGAGTGACGGGTTCATGGCGATTCCGTTCTCCGCAAGCCTCCTTAGCAAACTCGCGCAACCTCCATCGACAACAGCTTGCCGAGCTTCTCGAGCTTGCCGGTGATGTGGCCAAGACCAACCGCGCAGTGGTGCGCGGGGCCGTGACCGTTCCATAACTCGACGAACTTCCGAGCACCGATGGAGAAGCGGTAGCGGCTGTTGGTGTTGCCAATCTCGAGGATCGGGCCAGGAACCGATTCGGCTTCGGCCACGAGCAGTTTGAGCCGGCCGTCGGCGGTTTGCACCACCGAAAGCAGCGTCACCGGGCCGAGTTTGACCGACATCTCCACGGACAGGCCGCGACCGACTTTGCCGTGATAGACCGCCAACGGGCGGACCTTGGTCTTGCCTTCCGCGATGGCGATGTGGCCGGGGCCGTCGTGACCCATGAGCACGACGTCGTCCCGATAGTCCATCGCATAGTATTCCGTGAACGAGCCGCCCGCGCCGAAGCTGTCCATGATCTTCATCGCCTGCACGTTCTTGATCTCCATCTCGCCGGCGACCGGCACGCCCCGCGCGGTCAACAACGAGGTGCCGAGGATGATGGAACTGATAGCGTCCTCGTTGGCCGGATTGCCGGTGCCCATGTAGTAATACGCCAGCGACCCGAGCCGGTGTCGCTCGACGAGGCGGTCCAGCGCGACCGAGGTTCGCGCGGCACGCTCCAATTCGGCCTGCGGGCAGTCGGGCTGCACGTCAAACGCCCCGCCAAAGTGCGCAACGCGATCATGGATGTCCGCATCGTTCACCTCGCTGCGCAGCGCGGCGAGTTCGTCCACCTCGATGATCTCGACGTGACCGCCGAAGCTCGCGCATTGTTGGGTAAGGTCGGAGTAGATATCTAACATACCAGAGTAGTAGTGGCCCATCACGCCCATGCGGTTGTGTTCCATGGCGTGTGCCACGCGGGCCGCCTCAACCCACTCGGCCACTTCGCGCCAGCACGTCGGGTCGTCCTCTAACATGCCGGTGACCTGGTGAAACGGGATGTGGGCGCGGATGAAGACGTTGGCGATCTCCGGCACCGGGCAGGCCGTGCAATGGGCCAGCCACTCGCCGGTCATCTGCGTGCGGTCGCCGAGTTGGTTGAACCAATCGTAATCTAGCGACGGCAGAGGGGAGAGATTGAGGATGATGACCGGCACCTTGGCCCGCCGCACCACCGGCAACACGGTGGACGAAAGCGCGTAGGTCGTGACGTGCAGGAAGATCAGGTCCACGTCGGCCTGGCGGAACTGATGTCCCGCGACCACGGCCTTCTCCGCCGTGTCGACGAGGCCGAGGTTGACGACCTCCACGCCGGGCAGGGCTAGTTTCCGCGCGACGCGCTGCAAGTAGCCTTCCAGCCGTTCCTTGAGCCCGGCGAATTGCGGCCAGTAGGTGTCGAGTCCGATGCCAAAGAGTCCAATTTTCATGATTTTATGTTTTCGGGAAGTGTGGATTGAAAGCGATAGATTCCGGCACCCACGGCATAGACGGCGGCGTTGTGTTCCATGCGGAGGAACTTCACACCCTCAACCTTGTCGGTTGGCTTGCCGGACTCGCTGACCCCGGCGGCGTCCTTGGCCGGGACATAGACTAGGGCTGTAGTATTTCCGGGAATCGTGACCTCCATTGTCAGTTCGCGGGCATCTCGTTTCCAGTTGCTGACGATGCGGCCGTAGGGGGAGTCCCGCCAGGCGCGTACAAACTGCAAATCGCCCTGAATGACCGGGCGGATCATGATGTGTTTGTAGCCGACCTGGCCGGGGTCGCTGCGGATGCCGGCAAGGTAGCGGTTCATCCAGATGTACAGATCGCCGATGAGCATCACATGATTGCCGGAGTTCATGGCCGGATCAGCCGTGTTGCCATTCCACAATTCCCACATCGTCGTGGCCCCTTGCCTGACCATGTAGCCCCAACTGGGGTATTCGGTCCGGGTGGCGATGGCATAGGCCAGATCGGGCCGGCCATTGTCGCAGAGTGTTCGCATCAGCCATTGCCCGCCAATCAAACCGGTGCCGATCATGCCGGGTGTCTGGTTGGTGATCTTGTCCACCAGTTGCTCGAACACCCGGGCACGCTGGTCTGCGGGAACCATGTCGAACATCAGCGGCAAAATGAAGGAGGTCTGGGAGCCATTGTCATATTGGGCCTGCACGCTCTTGTAAAAGCGGCGGTTGAAAGCCGCCTGGATTATGTCGGCCTCGCGCCCAAAGCCCCGGGCATCCTCCGGCTGCCCGAGGATCGCGGCGTAGCGTGCCATGAGCCGAAGATCATGGAAATAATAACTGGTTGCCAGCAGGGAACCATCGGTCTTGCGGGCGGGATCCTTGGTATGGATCAGTTGCTGCGTCTCAGGCGGAGCGCACCAGTCGCCATAGTTGTCGGCGGCGGTGATTCCGTCCCGGACCGTGCCGCCCATGAGGCCCATCCATTTTTTCATCACGGGGTAGTTCTGTTGGAGTGCGCGGAGGTCGCCGTATTCGTCGTAGAGCATGCCGGGCACGATGATCGCCAGGCTCGGCCAGGTGACATTGTTGTTATAGAATGGCCAGTATGCCGGAGTGACATCGGAGAGACGGCCATCGGGCTGCTGGCTGTCGGCGATGTCGGCGAGCCACTTGCCGTAAATGGGGGCGATGTTGAACAGGCTGGTTTCGCCGAGGCCTTCGGCGGCACGGTCGCCGAGCCAGGCCTGGCGTTCGTCGCGTTGCGGGCAATCGGTGATGATACTGCGGTAGTTGCCGCGGGTGCCCCAGAAAATGTTGCGGGCGATCTGGTTGAGCAGCTCGTTGGAGCAGGCAAACTCACCGGCCCGGGGCAGATCGTCGTGGACGACACACCCTTCGATGGCCGCGAGATCGGGCGTGCCGGGGAAACCGGTGATTTCGACGTAACGAAATCCATGATAGGTGAAGCGCGGTTCGTATATCTCCGGGCCGGTGCCTTTGAGAGTATAATGGTCCGTCGCCTTGGCGGAGCGCAAGTTGGCGGTATAGAGCGTGCCGTCGGAATTGAGCGTTTCGGCATGGCGGAGTTGCACGGTGGTGCCGGCCGCCCCCTGCACTTTCAACCGGCACCAGCCAACCATGTTCTGGCCCATGTCAAAGATATGGACTCCGGGCTTGGGACTCTTGATAGTGCGCGGCTTGAGTATCTCGGTGACGCGGATCGGGTCGCCCATCTGGGCCGCCAACACGCCCGCCGGGGCGTCGAGGATCCGGGCTTGGCTCCAGGATGCATCACGAAAGCCGGGCTGGTCCCAGCCTGGCGATTCCAACCGCGCGTCATAGTCCTCGCCATCGTATTCATTGTTAGCCTGGATGGGACCCTGATCGGTCAAGCGCCAGGATTCATCGCTGCACACCCATGAGCGGGAACCGTCGGTATAGTCGATGGCCAGTTGCAGCAACAGGCGCGGAGTGCCGAACGACCGGGTTCGGGTGGGAACATTCAGCCGCATCGCCCAGAACCGGCCATTGCCCAGCACCACCCCGAGCGCGTTGCCGCCACGGCAAAGCCGATCCGTCACGTCGAAGGTGACATAGTAGCAGCGCTTGTCGTAATCGGTTAGCCCCGGCTCCAGGACATGGTCGCCGACCTTGGCCCCGTTCAAGCGAAGCTCAAACAGACCCAGCCCACAGACATACGCCGTGGCGCGGGCGACTTTCTTGTCCACCTGGAACTCCCGGCGCAGGTAACGCGCCGGCAAGCGGCGGGCTTCATCCCCCCCCTGCTGCTTGAGCTGGCCCCACGGCCCGATGCCGAAGGCGCCCAGGGCCTTGGCTGCAGGCCAGCGGGCATCATTGAACCCGGCGCGTTCCCAGCCTTCCTCTTTCGCCTGATTGCTCTTCCACTGCGGATCGGTACCGACCACCAGCGGGCTTCCTTCGGCAAACTCCACGGTGAGAGCGGCGATCAGGCCGGCGGGATTGGGGGCATCACCGACATTCGTGGCGGCCACCGCCAGTGTATTGGCGCCTGCCCGCAGGATGGCGGTTAGATCCATCGCCACCGGCGCGTTCAAGTCATCCCCCTGGCCGGCTTTGCGGCCATTCACGTAGAGTGCAAAGGCGTTGTCTGCGGTCATCGCAACGCTCGCCTTGACGATTTTCCGACCGGCCGGCAGGGAGACAGTGCGCCGGAAATAGCGAACGCCAACCGGCACGCTGGACGCCGGTTCGCCCTCCGGGAACCAGATCCACTGCGCCGGCCCCAGCCGGGTGTTCATTGAGCTTTGCGTCTGGTCAAGCCCGATCCACTTGGCCTGCCAGTCGTCGGGCTTGAGCAAACCCATCGTCCACAGTGCCGGTTGGCTCCAAGCCGAGACCTTGCCATCCTGATCCCATAATCGCACTTTCCAGTGGCAGGACCTCCGCGACGCCAACTGCTTGCCGGCATATTCCACCTGGATGCTCTGGTCCGACGCCACCTTGCCGCTGTCCCACAAATCCCCCTGATCCTTGGCTAACAGTTCCAGCGTCGAGGCCACCAGCACCTGATAGGCGCTCTGCCGCTGACCTCTGACCTCTGATCTCTGACCTCTGACCTCTATCTTCCAGCTCAGCCGCGGCTGCGTCACGTCGATTCCCTGAGGGTTCACGAGGTATTCGCAGCGCGGATTGGTCAGGTCAGCGGCGAAGGCGTTTAAGGGGCAAGACAGCACGGCGACGGCGGCGATCAGGCCAGCCGCAAGGCAGCGATGGGTGTGAATGTTCACGGGGCTCATAGTTGCATTAGAATTTCTTGATTCTGGAGAACTTTGCGGCTTGGCGCGAACGAAGTCTTAGCCGGGATGAATGGATTGCAAGCACAGTCGTCTCATACAGCCTCCGGGAGCACCGAATTTCCCATGGGATGCTTGTGGATTGGCAGAGATTCATGACTCGGGGAGATTGTTGACGGGGTGTGAACCTAAAAACCGGAATGGAATTGGCCGCAAGAGATCGCAAGAAACGCAAAGGCAGATACTTGTGCATGTTTGTGGTTCAGCTTTTCATAGAATGCGGGGCCGTCGGTGCGCACCGGCGGCCCCGCTGGAATCCGGAGAAAAACCAGCAACTCCGGAAAGGCGTCACGCGCCCTACGGCACGACCATCAAGCGGCAGAATTTCTTCGCCGCGCCGGGTGGCAGCGTGTAGGTCACCTGGCCGCCCGGGGGCAAGGTCGTGGCAAGGTCTTCCGCGGCGGCAGGTGCCCAGTCGATGAGGTTGTCGGACACTTGCACCTCGAAGGAGGTGACCTCATTCAGATATGGCCAGGTGACCGTGCCGTTCACGACGCCCGGATTGGTGGCCAGGCCATCCATGCCCATGAAGAAGGCCACCCCGTTGGCCACGCCGTCGTTGTTGTAATCTTCGTTAGGCACGCCGTCCCCGGCGTAATCGTGCGCCCAGGTGGCATAGCCGCCGGCGGCCGGGACGGTGATGATGCCCGAGATGGCGTAGAGCGAGAGTGCCTCCGTTTTATAGCCATGGCCGGCGACGCCATATACCCAGTTCCCTCCCGTGACGCTCGGACTGCCGTAGGCAACCCAGTTGCCGCTGGTGTCGCCGAGGAACCACGTGGTGGGTCTCGAGCCGCCGGTTCCGGTACCCGTCCAGGCATCATTAGTGATGGTGGCGCCGGTTTCGGCCACCGAGACGGGCGCGGCGAGCGAACCGTTCCACAAGGCGGTGTTGCCGCCGGCCACCAGCCAGCCGGCCAGGTTGTAGATCGGGGCGCTGGGATCGGTGCCGCGGGTGAGCGTGTTTGCGTTGGCGTTGGTCGCGCCCGTCGAGCCGATGCAGGTCCAGGTGGTTGCCAACGCATTGAGCGCGGGGACTGCGGTGGCCGCAGCGGCGACGAAGGTGTTGTAGTCCGCGATGCTGGCCGAGGTGGCGTCCCTCGTGCCGCTGGTCACGAACACCAACCGGTATTGGTCGCCCGGTTGCAGGCCGACCGGCACCGGCAGGATTTCCCCCGGATTCGCAATGTTAGCCGTGATGGTCACATCATAGTACTTGGTGATGGCACTATCCCCGGAGTCGACTTGATAGATCACGGGCGTGCTCACCGAATCGGTGAAGTCATACGTGCCGGTGCCGCCACTCGGCTTATCGCAGGCGGCCCCGGGCGACTTCGTGAAGACGGGGTTGGGGTTGAGCGGATTCAGGCTGTTGGTATGGGGAATGCGCAGCGTGATGGTCGGGTTGGGAGTCGCGCTTTCGTTGATCACGCCGGTGTAAACATGGCTGTCGGACGGATCGGTCCAGGTGAACGAGGTGATGTTCGCCTGATAGACGGCGGTCGCCGTCCGGTTGGCCAAGGCCGACATGTGGAAGGTGCCCGTGTAACCGGGGGCCACCGCGATGGTGAACGTCTTGGTGCCGGAAACGTCGGCGGTGAAGACGTGCGAGATCCGGATGCCGTTGGTGTTGCCGTATGCATCCTGGTCGATCACCGAACTGTCGCTCCCCGTCGCGAAGGTCAAGACGCGGCTTCCCGCAGCCTCCCAGCCGAAGGCGAAGAAACTCGTCTCGTACTGAACACCCGGCGTGAGATTGGTCAGGGTGACGGTGCGGGGGGTGCCGCCGTAGATGAACGAGGAGGCCAGCGTGTGGCTGTCGCCAGTGATGTTCGGATTTTGCCCCGCGACTCCGACCATGGTTCCCGAGAGCGAGAAGTTGGCGCCGGATGTCGCCCAGGTTTGGAAGGAAACACCATTCACGGTGACGGCGCTGCCGTTGCAGTTCACGGCCGCGGTATACAGGTAGCTATCGGAAATCCCCGAATCCGCATCGCCAGTCCACGCCGCATAGGTCCAACCGGACACGATGACCGTCACTTGATAGTCCTTGGTGGAGTTATCCTGGGCTTTGACGGTGTAGGTGACCGTCGTGTTAGAGTGGGTGAAGCCCGCGTTCGCACTTGAAGCAGGCGAGACGCTGGCAGTCGCGGAGACCGTGCAGGTGGGATTGATCGTCGTAACGTCCGTGGCGTGGGGAACATAAAGAACCACCGTTTGGCCGATTTCGTCGATGACGCCGGTGTTGCCGTTCCAAGCAAAGGACAGCAGGTCCTTGGCCGAGGGCGAGGTGTCCAGCGCGACGGTCAGCATGCCGTTCGTCGCCACGTCGAAGTACGTGTCGTTGGTGTTGGTCGCGGCGGTGCTGGCGGTGGAGCCCCAGGTGCCCTTGACCTGGCCCGCAGTGCCGAGAGTCAGCCTGCTGATGCTGAAATTCGTGCTGTTGGCCAAACTCGCGAAGACGCTGCCGGTGGGTGCGACGGTGAGGAGGTTGGCCACCGTGACTCCGGTGCCCATGGCCTTCGCGTCGCTGCCGGAGAGGGTCAGGTCGTGATAGGCCAGGGCCGCAACGGTCTGGGCGGCGCTCCCGTCGTAGTTCACGGTGCCGGTCGCCGCGGTGAAGGTCATGGTGCCGCCGGCAGCCCCTTGGTTGCCGTATTGGGTCACCGTGCCGCCGAGGTTGAGCGTGCCCGCGCCGGAAAAGGTGATGCGGGCGGCGTCCGCATAGGTCGTCAGGTTGCCCGTGATCGTGGCAGTGCCGGTGGAAATGAGTAACTGCGTCCAGCGGCTGCTGCCGGTGGTGGCGAGTGCGTTGCCAAGGGTGAGCGAGCCGGCGGTGAAGGTGCCCGCCCCCACGTTGATCGTGGCGGTGGTGCTGCTGGTGGTGGAGCGGTCGAGCAGCACATCGCCGCTGACCGTCAAGGAGGAGGTGGCGTCGGCAAGGACCAGCGAGGTGGTCGCCGACACGGGACTCATGGTGAGGCTATTGCATGCCGCGGTCACCCCGGCCGGCACGGTGACCGCAACTCCGCTGCCGATGATCACGTCATCCGCGCTGGTCGGTGCCGCCACCCCGCCCCAAGTCGCCGTGTCGTTCCAGGCCCCGGAGACCGAGGCGGCGTGCTTCACGCGGAACGTGACGGTCGGGGAAGTGGCCGTGCCGGACGCGTTGTCGGTCGCGGTCGCGTAGATTTGATAGGTTCCCGCCGCCAGCGTGCCCAGCACCTGCGCGAAGGTGCTGCTGCCGTCAAAGGGACCGACCGGACCGACATCCGTGTAGCTGCCGGCACCCGTCAGTTTGTAATGGTAGGTCACCGAATAGTTCGGCGTGCCGCCCCCGGCTAGCGCCGTGGCCGGAATCGAAGTGCCCGTGAGGAACACCTGACTGTTGGTCGGGCCGGTCACCGCGACCGTCAGCGGACCGGTGGCAACGACCAAATTGACCTCGCCGCCGGTGACCTCGATGCTGGCCGAGGTGCCGCTTGCCAAGCCGTTGTTGCCCAGGGTGCTGTTCCAAACGCCGGCGAGGGTCGGAGTGCCGGAAATGCTGCCGCTGGCCTGCGAGATGAGCCGGTAGGTTCCAGATTCAAGCAGGGTGCTACCGCCGATGTTGACGGTGATCGCGCCGTTCAGGGTGAGGGCACCCTGGGAAATGGTCAGCGCCGGATTGGCAGTATCGCCGGCGAAACTGGTCGGGGTGTAATTCAAGGTGACGGCATTGGAGCCGAGACCGACGGTGGTGCCGCCCTTGATCGTGGCGGGCGAGGCGCTGGTACCGCTGGCAGTCAGCGGGGCGCCGCTGCCTAGCGTGCAATCGGTGAGGGCGGACACGTCGAGGGTCGCCCCGGCGGCAATGGACAGCACCGTGCCGGGCACCGTGCCGGTCGTCACTGGAGTGAAGAACCGGATCTCGGAAATGCCGGTGTAGCCGTCGGCTCCAGGAAAGTTGCTGTTGGCGTAGATTTCAATGTACTGGGCCGTGACCGGTGAGTCGAAGGTGTAATCGGCACCGGTATAGGAGGTCGAGGCGTTCGCTTGGCGAAAGGTCATGTCCTGGATTTTCGTGCCCACACCCGCTCCGCCCGTCAGAGAGTCTTGCATGTAGAGGCTGGCGCTGTTGATACCCCGTTTGATTTCGTTGGTGCCTGTTTCGTTGTAGTTCCACAGGTGGAAACCGGTGACCGTCTGGACGCTGCCCAAATCGAACGTGATCCAGGTGGGTGTATGGCCGTTGCTCAACCACATGTTTGAACCTGGCTGGTTGCCGCAGGTGGAGCTGGTCGTGACCGGATTGCCGGGAGTCATGCCCGACCCGTTGATGGTGGTGCCGGGCGAGCGATTATCGGGGGAATAATAACTCTCCGCTGTCGCCGCGGTGGGCTTGACGAGCAGAACGGGAGCCAATTTCAGCGTGCCGGCGTTGATGGTTGTGGCACCGGTGTAGGTGTTGGAGGCGGTGAGGGTCAGCGTGCCGCTGCCGGACTTCGTCAGGCCGCCGGTATTGGAACTGTCAAGCGCACCGGCGAAGGTGATTGTCTGGCCGTTGTCGTCAATCGCCACCGCAGCCGTGCTGTTTTTGATCCTGCTGGAAAGATCGGTGGTGATGCCCGTCCCGTACTGCAGCGTCCCGCCGCCGAAGGTGACGTTGCCGCCGTTGCCGAGGGCTCCCGCGACGCCGACTTGCAGCGTGCCGCCGTTGATGGCGGTGGTGGTGGCGTAGTTGCCCGCACCGTTGATGACCGCCGTGCCGACACCGTCCTTCGCGATGCTGCAATTGCTATAGGTGATAGGGCAATTGAGGGTCAGCGTCCGCCCGGCACCGATGTTCCAGTGAACCGAGCCGTCGCCACCGCCGCCCCACAGCGCGTATTCGTTATGAGTTAAGGTCAGGTCTTTGCTATCGGCGGCGATGGTGATGCCTCCATTGCCCGAGGCCTGGAGGAAAGAGCCGAAGTTGCCATTTATGAAAGTGATATCGGTCGCCAGGCCGCTGTTCAGGCTGATCGCACCGCGCCCGTTGAAGTTGTCCAGCGCCACGGTGCCGTTGACGGTGTTGCTATCAAACGTGACGTTGGCCCAGTCACCCGGCTGCGAGCCGGACAACCAGTTGCCGCCGGTGTTCCAGTGGGTGTCGGAGCCAAGGCCGGTCCAGGTGCCGTCGGCTGCCTGTACGCCTCCCGCGAGCGCCAGCACGGCCGCCAGCAGGGCCGCGCCGCGCGCGAACGGGGTGAAGGAAGAAAAGCTGAAACGCTGAAACGCTGAAATGCAGAAATGATCGTGGAGCATGGATGGTGGATGGTTGGTTTTCATTGGATGATTGATGGGGATGATGGTGGATGGTGGATTGCGGATTGCGGATTGCGAATTGCGGATTTTCATGGCTGCCTGTTTTGTCAGACGTTGGGTGGTTGGTGGCTTACTGGTTGGTGGCGGCGGGAGCCTTGCGTCAAGGCTTGGATTGGACGCGATGGATTCATGGTGTTGTTTCGGGTGCTTGGTTTGGATGTCGGATTCAGTTGGAAAGTGGGAAGAAGGGGTTCATGCCAGTCTGCGTCGATTTCCTGGCGGCAAGCCGCAGGATGGCTGATTTCCCGAGCTGGCGCAAATCCCCAAAACAGGTCATCGCGGCATCACCGAAACAGGTGATGCTTGGCAGGCGGCACGGCTGGATGAACGCTCACGCCACGAGATTGCGAGCAACCCGCGCGTGGCAGAAAAAACGCTTCCCTTTTCCAAGAAAAAGGAATACGTTCGGGCATGCCAGACAGCTACACCATCAAGACCGCGCAGCAAAGGCTCTCGGCGCTCGTGCGGGAGACCGCGGATCATCCCGTGACGATCACCAAACAGGGGCGGGCGGTGGCGGTGTTGATATCCATCGAGCGCATGGAGGCCATTGGCGAAACGATGGAGTTGCTGGCCGATGCCAAGGCCATGGCGGCGATCCGCAAGCACCGCAAGGGTCGTGCGGCCTATCACAACGTTTCCGTGTTGGATGCGCTATGATCGCGATTCGCGTGCAAGACGAGGTGGTGGACTATCTGCGGCGGCTGGCACCAAAGGCGCGGCATGCGTTGCGCGTGGCGATCAAGGCGCTGGCCCGTGAAAAAGGGGACATCAAGCCCCTCACCGATGACTTGGAAGGTTTCTACCGCCTGCGTGTCGGCTCCCACCGGGTGGTTTTCGAATACGAGATCATCAACGGCAAGCGGACGATCACCTGCGTTTTCGCCGGCCCCCGCAAATGGATCTACGAGGTCTTCCAAAGCCGCTTGATGGAATGAGGCGGGCGCGGGGGACGGCCCCGTGGCGTTGGGTTGCGCCTTGCTGCTTGAACCTGAGTGTCGCCGATATCTCCGTCCGGCGTAAATCCCCAAAACCGGTGCCCGCCGCATCACCCAAATGGCGGATGGTCGCGATGCGCCCGTGGCCGGAGATTCGCCGATTTTCAGGGCGGCGCTCAGCGTTCGTGCTGTTCCTGCGCCAGCTTCGACGCCATGTAGCTCACGACCGCCTCGGTGCGCGAGTTGACCTGCATCTTGCGGAAGACGTGCTTGAGATGACTGCACACCGTGTCGATGCTCAATTCCAGCTTGTCCGCAATCATCTTGTTGGAATGGCCCTGCGAGAGCAGGACCAGAATCTGTTCCTCACGCACGGTGAGCCGCGCTTCGGTGCCGGATGCTTTCGCGGTCCGGCGAAAGGATTCGATGACGCGGCGGGCGATATGGCTGGTCATGGGCGCGCCGCCGCCCAGCACGTCGAGCAAAGCCGCGCGCAGTTCCGCCGGCTTGGTCCGCTTCAACAAATACCCGTCCGCTCCCGCCTCCAGCGCCATGAACACCAATTCCTGGTCGTCCATGGCGGTGAGGATGACCACCTGGGTTTCGGGCAACAAGGCTTTGAGTTTCACGGTGCATTCGATCCCCGACATTCGGGGCAGGAAGATATCCATGAGCACCACGTCGGGCTTCTCCCGAGGAATCATTCGCAGCGCCTGTTCGCCCGTGGCGCAGGCACACACACAGGTGAAGTCGGGAAAGGAGTTGATGAGATGAATCCAGCTTTCCATCACCTCGGGCTGGTCTTCCACCAGGGCCACTTTGATCGGCGTCGGCTTGGCGGATGGGGGCGCGGACTGACTGCCGCCCTGCGCCTTGTTTGTTAGATCAGCACTGGTTGGTTTCATGGTGGGGTGACCGGGGGCCGGTCGGGGTGTCTACGGTTTCACTTGGCAATGCCGGAGGTTTCCGCGCACGCCGAATCCAGGCCGGCAAACCCTGGCGTGTTGGTGTTAGGGGAATGCCGAATTCGACCCGGCAGCCGCTGCCGGGCTTGGTGTTGACACGACAAACGCCGCCCAGTTCACTCATCCGCAGCATCATGTTGGTCAACCCGTGGCGTTCCGCCCCGACCTCCGACAGGTCGAAGCCCTTGCCATTGTCTTCGACTCCGACCAGCAGCCGGTGGCCGTGGCGGTGGATTCGCAGGCGCAACTCGCTGGCGCCGGAATGTTTGACCGCATTATTGAGCGTCTCCTTGACGGCCAGAAACAGGCTGCGGCGGACCGGAAGGTCAAGGTCCGTCACCGACATGTGCGGATCCACCTCGAACCAGCAATGGATCCTGGTGGGTGCCAGAAACTCCTCGGCGTATTTGCAGACATGGGCTGAAAAATCATGCACCGTGTCCCGCCGGGGGTTCAGAGCCCAGAGGATTTCATCCATGCTGGAGAGCAACCCGCGCGCATCCTCGCACAGTTGATTCAGCCGCACTTGCGCTTCCGAGTTGGCGGGCAGGCCGCCTTGTGCCACTTCGCCATGCAGCACAAGCTGGGTCATTCGCGCGCCGATGTCGTCGTGAATTTCCCGTGCGATCCGCGTCCGTTCCCGCCGCAGGAGCAGTTGATCCTTCTTGTTGCGTGCCAGGCGGACCTTGAAGCGAAGGCTGACCATGATGGCGGCGCCACAGACCACGAGCAACAGGATCTGAAACCAGCCCGTTTGCCAAAAGAAAACCTCGGTCGGTTTCCGGATCGGCATGAAATACGCAACCTCGTATTGCTGCGACCAGGGACCACTTCCGAGAGGCGCGACGACGGTCGCTGCCGGCCAATCCGCTGGCGCCACCAGCCGTTGCTCCCACCCCTTCGCTCCCTCGGGGGCAATCCTCCAGCTTTCATCGGATTTGACACCGATGATTCGCCCATCCTCCAGATCGACGCGCAACCCGAGAACCACTCCCGCAGCCATGAACGTGTTGAACGCCTGGATGGCCAGCACATGGCGGCCCGGATGCAAGAAGGTGGTCAAATCGAAGATGAACAATTCACGCCACTCGCCCGCACGCCCCAAAGCGTGTCCGTCGAGGAACAGCGTGAACTCGTTGTCCGCAGTCATCACGAGGTGCGCTTTCGCCACCTTGGCCTGCGGCGGGATCTCGATGGTCCGCCAGAGCTGACAGGACTGTCCATCGAAGGTCTTGCCCGCCCAGATCCAGGAACCGAGTTCCCTGACATAGGGTTCGACCGCGTCAGAACCAATGATCAGGGGTGCTTTTGCCGTTGGCACGGGCGCGTTGGCGGCCACGGGAACCGAAGGGGGATCCGCGTCGGGCATCACCTCGAAGGCGATGCCCGCTTGCAGCGGCAGGCAGGCGACCAGCGCGATCAGGCGGGACGCGTTTGGCGTGCCGTTCCGGCCAGCATCCTGCATGAGGTGCCTGCCACCGGTCAAGACGCGCATGAACTGCCTGCACATGCACGAATTTTCAACCATCAAGACCGCTCTGCAAAGGCTTAGTTCCATCTTTGGCAGCATGGCACTGTCGGTCGGCAAGGTGGCGAAGTTGGCGGGCTCCCGGGACCTGGTGCCGTTCAACGCCATGTTCCGCCAGCCCACCGGGTTGACGCCCGCCGAGTTCCGCAGGCGGGAGCGGAAGAAGGAGGGTGTCATCTATCGGTTATCGGTTGCAACCGGTGCAAGGTTCCGGTGGCATACAGGGGCAGGTGCCAAATCCGGTCTTCGAGCAGGTGCGGGCCGGCGTAAAGGCGGACACCGAGCGGACTTTGCGGATGGGATTCCAGGAAGATCCGCAGGCTTTTCAACGAGCCGGAACTGCCGGATTTGATTTCCACGGGGATTACTTTCGAGCCAACCGCGACGAGGTAGTCCACCTCCGCCTGGCTGTTGAGGGCCTCCCGTGACCAGAAATACAATTCAGGCTCTCGGTCGGCAGGGCCGCAGGCCAGGATTTCCTGGGCCGCGAATTGCTCGGCAACCGCCCCGCGATGGATTGCCAGCAGGTCCGGTTCCTGAACCCATTCCGCATCGATCCGCAGGGCGGCATGCATCAATCCGACATCCAACATCACCAGTTTGGCGAGGCGGGGATTGGCGTCGGTGACCAGCGGCAGCGCTTGCCCGGCACTGTGAAATACCCGGCGGATCACTCCGGCTTTCTCCAAAGCCTCGACTGCTGGCCGGACTTCGGACGCCCGGCGGTCGGGATCGATGGCACTGAATTTCAACCGCCCCCCGACCAAACCGGGAGCGCGAAGGAAGATCCGCTCGGCAATGTCCGCTTGGATGCGCGGCGCGTATTTCGCGAAGTCCTGCCGATAGGTTTGCAGGATGCTCAGGTGGACCCGGCGGCAGGCGGCGGGATCCTGGTCTTCAGCCAGGAATTTCACTGCGGCGGGCATGCCACCGCAAAAGAGATAGTTCCGCAGTTCCTCCAGCGCCTTGCGGTGCGCGATCTCGGGCAAGGCGGTGGCCGGGTCGATGGTATCGAGTGCCTCGGCAAGCGCCGCGTTGCCCTTGGCCAAAAGAAACTCCGAGAATCCCATGGGATGCACCCACAGCGTATCGACCCGCCCGACCGGCAGGGAAAATTGCCCGGATTCCATCGCAAACTCCAGCAGCGAGCCGCTCGCCACCACCGCCAGCCCGGGCATGATTTCCTGAAAATACCGCAACGCGGCAATGGCTGCGGGGCATTCCTGGACCTCATCCAAGAACAACAGCGAGGTGCCGGCCACGGGCACCGGAAAACCCAGAAAAGCGAGGTTCTTCAGGATTTCCGCAGGCGCAAGCGTGCGAAAGGCATCCTTGGCATTCGGCCGCAACTCGAAGTTCACTTCCACCAAATCCATCGCTGCCTCGCGGGCCAGTTCGCGAGCGAGCCAGGTTTTCCCAACCTGCCGGGCACCCCGCAACAACAAGGGACGCCGATCCTGCCGATGGAGCCAGGATTGCAATTCAATGGATAGCTGCCGTTTCATGTTTTGATTTTAGCAAAAAAACGGTGATTATCAAATCATTCTTGAGCAATCATCAATGAACGCGCAGTTATTGCCCAGATTCCTACCATCCCGACCTTGCTGTGACAAGTCAACGCTCATGGGGATGAGCCCGAATCGTCCTGAACTTCAGTTAAGGCATCCGAAGAGCCAGAGCGGGATGCGGTGGCCGCTGCCGGCGGGGATTTCATCAAGGGCAAGGAAGGTGTCTTTTTTTCCAGCGATCTGCCCGCTGCCCTTGTTTCTGCCGCCGACCTCGAAGTGGAAGCGGCCGTTGACGAGGAAGTCCGCACCCTGGCCCGCCCGCACGTCGTGGAGCACACCCACTGCACGCACGAAGAAAGTTTCGCGCAAGGTTCCAATCTCGGTTTTCTCCGGGGCGGCCAGCGCACAGGCGAGGTTGGGATCGCCCAGGTAAATGCGGTCGGGCTTGTCCATGGCACGTGGCGACCCGCCGGACCGCCGCAGCACGAGAATCAGCCCGGCATCCTCCAGGTAGCTCAAGTACTCCTTCAGGGTGCGGTCGTCAGCGATGTGCAGCAGGCGGCGCAGTTTCGTCAGGTCAGGGGTATAGGGAACATCAGGGTGGTCTTGCCCACTCCACGCTGCCCCGTGATCACATGGCAGCGACCGCGAAACATCCCGCTTCCCGGCAACACGCGCCGGTAGGTCCTGGTCAAGCGCCCACCATTTGGCGGCTCAATTCAAAAAGGGGATCAAGCTTGAAATGGAATACGATTCATATTTACGAGCCTCTTTAATGGAATGCAATCCAATTAGTGGTTTCTTGAGTTGCGTGTCGTTACTACTCAGGTTCCAAAGAATTCATGGCAGAATCATTTATGGCAGAATCATTTTTCAAGAGTCTTGATGGGGATTCATCACTGGTCGGCCTGTCTGCGTGCGGATGCGCACAGACAGGGGTTGATCCAATGACTTTTTCCAATTCTGAAATGATTCTGCCATAAATGATTCTGCCATACCTGAGTAGTAACAAATCATGGAAGAAAAGATCAGAACTCCCGAGAGCGGAAGCCCGATTCCAGTTCTTCATCATTTTACCCCTCATCATTTTACCAAATACATTCCATGCGAACATGCGGATTTTGTAAGGTCTATTTCTTTACGGTTCCTAAGTCACGCGTGGCCCAAAAGATGGTGCCCAAGTGCTGGTTGATCTCATTCCAGAGGGCTGCGGAAGGCATGAGTATTGCCTTGCCTGCGTCAATGGCGCTGGCCCGCCGCTGCAGTTCCTCGCACCATTCGGGAGTTAGCTCATGCTCGTCCTCATCGGGACTTTCCAGCAGCCGACATGCGAGCTGGGAGCGATCCACACGCGGGAGGTGGAGAACTTCCTCCTCCAGGCGTTGGTAGGTTTGAGGGGTGACAGCCATGGTGGCATTATAGATGCAGTGGCGGGCTTGTTCCAGTGTTCTTTCATGGGGAAGAGCCCGTGGCTCCGTCCGGCTCGGAGATGCCGGGTGATCAAGAAAATCAACCTGGCTGGGGCTGCTTTTGGACTATCACTTTCCCCATTTCAGCCAACGAACTGCTCAAGCGCACCATGGATCAAGGGCCTATGGCGCTTCGGGTTTGCCGCCGGCCCGGACCACCCGCATGATGTTGAGATCGCGTTGTTCCCTCACCAGCTTGAGACCGAGTTTCTCGACGGCGGGAAACACGGTCTTGGGCTGCCAGTGGTCCATTGCCAGTTCAAACTGATAGTTGCCTTCGAGACCGGTTTCCTCCAGCACGGGTTCATCCACGTACCTGGCCACGATCTTCGCCAACTCCGCCATGCTCGCCGCGCCCGCCTTGTAACCGAAGCCCCCGGCGGTCTGGGCCGTGCCCCAGTTGGTTTGGGCCTCGACCCGGGTCAAGCCCGTCGGCACCGCCTGGCTTTTCCGCAGCACCACCGCCGCCGTTGGCTCCAGGCCCTCGACGAACCTGATCCCGAAGACCTCCTCGAAAGCTGGCTTGACCCGCGACCAGACGTTGTGCTCGTCATCGGCCGCCACGCGGATGTTGTAGCGCCGATCCGGGAGATCCGCGTCAAGCTTGATCCAACCACTGAAGTTGCACCACGCGAGGATCACGCTGTCGAGGGTGGCCGTCTCCGCCTCGGCGCTGGCGGAGGAACCGTCGCCGCCGATGCGGTCCGTTCGAGCGACGCCTGCCGGGCACTGGACGATGCTAACACCCGGGGTCTTGGACAACTCGACCTGGTCTGGCAACGTGGGACCGGAGTAGGGGTGGGTCGGTACCGTGGCCTGCGGTGCCTTCCTGCAGCCGGACGCCAAGAGCATGAACCCGATGGACATCCCTAACAGCAGTTGCAGTCCGACAACGATTCTCAGGGGGGGCTGGTTCGAGGTTTCAGAGGAGTTGCGTCGTGTTCCATGCACGCCGCTGTCTAGCATGGTTCGTGCTGTGGGCAAGGGGGAAAGAACTATGGGACAGACAAAAAATCGTGGCGCTGGACCGAGCGCGGATAAGCCGGGTGAACAAGAAGAATGGACCAAAGAGCGTGTCACCGCCGTCGCAGGGACGGAACCGCGTTGCGGTTCGCGGTCGTCTTTCCACCTTCCCAGGGTAGCCGTCTGGCGACGGCAACCCTGGGCTGAAGGATTCAACGCCCTTGGCGTAGCAGCCAGGGTCGGGCAAACGGGCGCCTTCGTCAGCCATTTTGGACTTGCGGTATGCTGCCTGTGCGAGGAACTGGGCCGCGAGGTGCCGGGCGAGGTGGCGGCGCTCGGCTGCGGCGATCTGGCAATCTCGTGCTGCCACAGCCCGACGCTCTCGAGCGTGCGCACGGCCGCCGAGACGGTGGGTTTCGAGGCGATGATGCTGCTGCACCGGGTGATGGAGACGGGTCACCTGAGATTGCGGATGAACTCCTGCGGTTCGACCCAGCCGTGGGTTTTGGTGGCGAACTCGGTGGGCGACAGATACCCGCAGGTCCAGTTCTCGCTGCGCTCGATGGTGCGAGTGGCACCATCGGCGAGCCGGACCTCCACGCTGCGCTCGTGGACGGCGGTCACCGTGGCGGTGGCGGCTTCACCGGGCTGGTCGGGGAGCGGAATGACCGCCCCCACCCGGTCCGGCAGGAGAAACGCGCCACGGTGGATGCCAAAGTGGAGATGCGCGAGGTAGCCGCCATTGGCATGGGAATAGGACGGTCCAACCACCCCGAGTTTTTGCCCCTGCCTAACCGCTTCGCCGGGGTGGACGCACACCAGCGGCCCGAGATGCCCGTAGAGCGAGCAGAACCGCCCGCCGGCAGCGTCCAGGTGCTCAACCACGACCAAGCCGCCCCAGGATTTCCGGCCGAGGTCCACGCTGCGCACGATGCCATGCCCGATGGCGACCACGGTCTCATGGTCCATTTTCCAGGCGACGTCATCGCCCACATGGCATTTGCCGTTGAAGGACCCGCCGCCGTCCGGGCTGACGAGGGAACCGTAGCTCTTGCGCCGGGCATCGAAATAGTCGCGCACCGGCACCACCAGCGACCGGGCCACCGGGAGCGGAACGGCCGGGGCCGCAGGCGGGCGGCCGGGCGTGCCGGAGCTTTCCGGATAGCCGACTAACAAGCGATGGGTCCGCAGCAGGGCCGCTCCGCGTTCGCCATGCTCCAGGCGGTCGGAGAATCGCGTGATCGGCTCACACACCTCGGTACTGCGCAGGCGTTCGATCACCGCCTGGCGGGTCGCCTCCGTGGCCTGCGCTGCCAGCACCTCCGCCAATTGCTGATAGGTTGCGGCGGGGCCGCCATCCGGCGTGAGGGTGGCGGCGGCCCCTGCGCCGAAGATGGCGGCCCGGCGTTTGATGGCGGCGGCCGCCTCGACCATCGCCGCCCGGGCGTGGAGGTCGCTTTCGGCACCGCTTGATTTCATTAGAAAAGGATAGTCCCCGGGGGTACCGAACCAGCACAGGTATTCTGCAGCCCGGCCGCGCACCGCCGGATCGGACGCGTGCAACAAGCCACGGACAAAGGTACGGGTTTCCGGGGCGGTATCGAGCAGGCTGAGCAACCCGCTGATGGCGCCGGCTTGGTGGACGGGGTCGGTGCTGCGTGCCAGCTTGCGGGTGGGTTCGACCAGGCGCGGTGAGAAATAGCGCGGCAGGAAAGTGATCACCGCCAAGCCCATGCCGGGGTGTTTGAAGGCGTGCAACATCCGTTCCTCGTCCGGTGCGTCCGCTTCCGCCAGCACGAACGCATCGCCATATTCCCGGGTCAAGCGGGCCGGAGTCGTGGGAAACCCCGGCACATGCGACTCGCCCTGAAGATCGGCCGCCTGCGGGCGCTGCAACCCGCCACTGCGGGGTGGGATCGGCACGCCGGAACCGTTGAGCGCCAGGGCATACACCCACCCTAACAGCACAAGCAGCCGTCCGCCCGGGCACGGTCCCATCCGCAACCGCTCGGGCCGGACGTGGCGGTGGTACACCTGTTCAGTCACGGGTCGATTTGAACCCGACCCCGGCGCGAATGCAAGCCGGAAAGCGTCTCAAGGAGGGGCGGGTTCCCAGCCGCCCGGCCCATGCGGAGAGCACCGGGAGTCGCTTGGCGATTGGCCTGGCAAGCGCCGTGGGCAGGTGGACCACAGTCCACCAAACATGGTTCGCATTGCTAACAGGAGCATCCCGCCGGATACTCACCAAGATCGCCCACCCCTCGTCATCATGCTGCCGACATCTTGAATCTCTGCCTCCCATCATTTCACCTCATCCTGATTTTACGACTGGCACGGGATTACGCATGGCGGGGTCGGATTGGGCACCGTGCTTCCGGCTTGAGTTTTCAGGGGAGGTAGCGCAGCACCCAATAGACATGCGCCACCGCAACGTGAACGACCATCATCGGGAACGCATGCTTGGTGTAGGTGATGAAGCGGAAGGGGATGCCGTTGCGTTCGGCGATGCCGGCCACGGTCAGGTTGGCGCTGGCACCCACCAGCGTGCCATTGCCGCCCAGACAGGCGCCGAGTGACAAGGCCCACCACAGCGGCAGCAAGCCATCCGGCCCGCCAAAGGTCGGGGCCATGGACTTGATCAGCGGAATCATGGTGGCCACAAACGGGATGTTGTCCACGATGGCGGATAGGAAGGCCGAGGCCCAGAGGATGCCCAACCCGGTGGCCTTGAGTTCGCCGCCAGTGGCCGCGACCAGTTTGTCCGCCAGCATTTTCAAGAAGCCGGTGTGTTCGACGCCAGCCACCACCACAAACAGACCGATGAAGAAAAACAGGGTGATCCACTCCACTTCGTTGAAAACCTTGGTCACGCTTTCAGTTTGCGCTTCGGCGGATTTGCCCACGTTGTCGAACAGCAGCATCAGGGTCGCCCCTGCAATCCCGATGGTTCCCGACTCCAAACCGATGTAACGCGCCAGAATGAAAGCAACCAGCACCCCGCCGATGACGATCAGGGACTTGATCAACAGGACTTTGTCGGTGATGGCGGCACGCTCGTCGAGGGCCATGATGCGGGCCTTGGCTTCCGGCGTGCTGCGCAGGCTCTTGCCCCAGAACAGATGGATGGCAATGACATGCACCACGAGGATGATGAGAATGACGGGGGTCAGGTTGTATACAAACGAATTGAACGAGAGTTTCGCCCCGGCTCCGATGATGATGTTGGGCGGGTCGCCGATGAGGGTGGCCGTGCCGCCGATGTTGGAGGCAATGACCTGGGAGAGCAGGAACGGATAGGGCGGCACCTTGAGGTGGGAGCAAATCACCAGCGTCACCGGCACCACCAACAGCACGGTGGTGACGTTGTCCAGCAGCGCGGAAACCACCGCCGTGACCACTCCCAGCAAGGCCAGAATCCCCGCCGGATTACCCTTGGCCAGCTTGGCCGCCCAGATGGCGAGGTATTCAAAGATGCCGCTCTTGCGCGAAATCGACACAATCACCATCATCCCGGTGAGCAGCCCGATGGTGTTGAAGTCGATGCCTTGAATGGCCCGCTCCTGGCTGAGAATACCGGTGGAAATAATCAACACCGCACCGCACAGGGCGACGATCGCGCGGTTCAAGCGCTCCGTCATGATGGCGGCATAGGTGAAAATGAGCAGACCCACGGCAACCCACATGGGCTGCATTCCAAAAATCAAGGAAGTCGTGGCGGGCGAGGATTCAGTCATGGCGCGGGGAAATGTTAGTGTTGCGAGGTGATGCGGGCGAGCACGTCCCAGGTGGAGACGACCCCGGCCAGGACATGGCTGTTAGGTTCGACCACCGGCAGCAGGTTGTGCCCGGTGTACAGGAAGAACAGGGCGTTGACCAGCGGCTGGTCCGGGCGCAGCACCGTGGTGCTCGTGTCCAAATGCTCGCTCACGGGCTGGTCCGCAATGGCGGCATAACGCTCGCGGATTTCTTCCAGCGTGTCTTGCAGCAAGCCGGCTTCGATCATCCGTTCCATCTGGTGCTGAGGATCCTTCTGGGTCGCCACCGTCGGCAGGAGGCATGCAATCAGGTGCCGCTTGCTGAACAGCCCCAAATAGTGCCGCTTGCCGTCCACCACCGGCATCGACAGCAGGCGGTTTTCCAACAACAAGGCGACCGCCTCGGCAACCGTAATGGCGGGTGACAGGACCGGCGGGTCGGTGATCATGATCGATCGGAAAGTGGTGTCGTGAGACGAGTCTGATGGGGTCATGGGATGGATGGGAGGGATGGGAGGGATGGGATGGATGGGGGGCAGAGCCATCTCGCGCGGAAGTGTGAGGTACCTCAGCCGATCGGCAAGTTTTTTTTGAGTTGTGGCAGCCGCCGACGGGGTGGGCATCCCGTGCGAGGTGCGAAGCTGCGAGGGCACGCAGCATGAGCTGGCCTCGCCAAACATTCCGGCGTTCCGGGTGGCTGTTTTTCGGGAGCGGGCGAAAATTTTCGTGATCGACCCTTGCCAGTTGGCAGGAATCCGCTTCAATCCTGCGCATGAAAAAAGACGACCGCGAGTTTCTGTTCCGCCTGCTCGAAACTCCCAGCCCCACCGGCTTTGAAATGCCCGGCCAGCGGGTGTGGGCGGATTGGATCAAACCACACGCCCCGGAAGTCGCCTGCGATGCCTATGGCTCCACTTGGGCCACTCTCCCCGGCAAATCCAAACGCTGCATCATGCTCGAAGCCCACGCCGATGAAATCGGCTACATGATCAAGCACATCGACGACAAGGGTTTCCTCCGCCTCGACCGCGTCGGCGGCTCGGATGCCGCCACCGCCAGAGGCCGCCGCCTCACCTTCCTCGGCGACAAGGGCCCGGTTTCCGGCCTCATCGGCAACACCGCCATCCACCTGCGCCGCGACGAACAAGGCACCGAAAAAGCCCCCGCCGTACACGACCTGTGGGTCGATGTCGGGGCCTCGAACCCCGCCGAAGTCGCCACCCTCGGCCTGCGGGTCGGCCATCCCGCCGTCTATCAGGACGGCCCGCTCGAACTCGCGCACCGCCGCCTCATCGGCCGCGCCCTCGATAACCGCATCGGCGGCTACATCATCGCCCAGGTGCTGAAACGCCTTGCCACCGCCAAGAAAAAGCCCGCTTTCACCCTCATTTGCCTCAATGCCGTTCAGGAGGAAATCGGCGGCCACGGTGCCATGATGGCCACCTATCGCATCAAGCCGGACCTCTGCCTGTGCCTCGATGTCACCCATGCCACGGACACCCCCGGCCTCGAGCCCGCCAAGACCGGCAGCATCAAGCTCGGCGCGGGTCCCAGCCTCACCCATGGCACCGCCAATCACCCCAAGGTCGTCAAACGCCTCCTCGAAGTCGCCGCCGCCGAGAGGATCCCGATCCAACACGAAGCCAGCAGCCGCTTCACCGGCACCGACACCGACAAGATTTTCACCAGTCGCGAAGGCATCCCCAGCGCGCTCGTCTCGCTGCCCCTGCGTTGTATGCACTCGGTGGTCGAGACCGCCCATCTGGATGACATTGCCCACACCATCGATCTCCTCACCGGCTTCGTGCTCTCGCTCACAGAAAAGGACCAGTTCCACCAGACGCTCAAGTGAGCACGGACGCCGGAGCATTGCTGTTGCTGGGGTTTGCGGGGCCGGTCTTGACGGCGGCGGAGGCGGCGCTGTTTCGCAAGCTGCAAGCGGCGGGATTCATCCTGTTTTCACGCAATATCGTCGCGCCGGAACAAACCCGGAAGCTAACCGATTCGTTGCGGGAACTTTCCAAGCTCCAACCCATTGTGGCGATCGATCAGGAAGGCGGGCGGGTCACCCGGACCAACGCGATTGCTCCCGCAGCACCCTCGGCACCCGCGCTGGCGGCGTGGGGACAGCCCAAGGCGACGGCCAGGGCAGGCGTGCTGACCGGGGAACTGCTGCGCTTGTTAGGGGTGAATCTGAACTTCGCTCCGGTGCTCGATCTCGATTTCCACCCGGAGGCCCGCAACGCCCTGCGCGGGCGCTGCTGGGGGCGCGACCCGCAACGGGTGATCGATCACGCGGGTCAGTGGAACCGCCGGCTGCGGCAACGCGGCATCGCCACCTGCGCCAAGCATTTCCCGGCCGGCGGGCGGGCGCGGTCCGATCCCCATCACGAGCTGCCCTCGTCACCCGCCACGCTTGACGAGTTGTTGCGCGAGGACGTGATTCCCTACACCGCGTTGCAGCCGGAACTGGATGCCATCATGCTGGGGCACGTCGAGTTTCCTAACATCGATGCCGACTTTCCCGCCTCGCTTTCCCCGCGCCTCATCCGCCGCTTCTTGCGGGATCAACTCGGCTTCGAGCGGCATCTGGTGCTCACCGACGACCTGGACATGGCGGCCATCACCCGGCGCTACGGCCGCGGGCCGGACGCCAAGCTGGCCATCGCCGCCGGCAATGATCTGGCGCTCATCTGCCATCGCACCGCCAGCGCCGAGGGCGCGGCCGCTGCCATCAGCGAGCTGCCGCGACCGCTGCTCGCGGATGCCAGGGAGCGGGTGGAACGGCTGCGGGACAAGCTCCACTGGCCGCTGCCATGGTCCGCCACCCGATGGCAGGAAACCTGCGCCGGCCTCGCGGAGTTGGCGGCAGCCGTGCCGGAGCCCGGGGCCGCCGACACGCTGCCTAACAGCCCGGTGGCGGGGTATTAGGTGGCGGCGGGGCGGCCACTCCCGGCACCGACCCGTGACCACCCTCGGTGACTGCGGCAATGGCGTTTCATGCGCGGATGTTCCAAGGCTTAGGCAGGATCATCTTTCATCCCGACGTCCGGTGTCTGATGCACGCTATCGACGGCCAGGTGGCCGCGGATCGATTCGAGCCTCAAGGCCCGGTTGCCGATCCGGCCGACCAGCAGCACCAGCGGCTGGCGGCGCGTGTCGCTGAAGGTCACGATGATCTGGCCGAAGCCGAGCACGCGCTCCAGAAAATCGCCGGTGTCGATCCGCGTGCTGAAGGCCTCGCGGGAGACCTGCTCGCTGGTCTCGTTAGGGCCGTTCTGGATGTTGAGGTAGTTGGGCGTCAGCGCCACATAATAGAACAAGCCCTTGGACCAGGAGATGATGATCGCCATCAGGAAGATCAGCGAGATGAGCAGGTAGCCCATGGCACTGACCGATACGCCCAGGTGCCGGAAGAAGTTCAGGAACGGCATGAGCCAGTGCATCATGGTCAGCCATAGCCACAGGACCACCAGGGCCAAGCCGATCAACACCAGCACCTTGAGGTCCAGTTCATACTCGTCGATGAGGAAGTTCACGAAGAAGATGCCCAGCCAGATGCCACCCAGCAGATTGCCAAAGGACGGCTCGAACAGCTCGGGCCGCTGCTCAAACAGCAACATCAGCCCGGCCGCCACCAGCGAGGCCACGACGGTTGGAATGTAGAGGATCTTCCGGCTCCAGTTGAACAGCACCATCCAATCGTTGATCCCGGGATCGTCGCGCAACTGCCGGGTCATCCGCAGCCGCGTTCGAATGGTCCGGCGCAGGAACAGCCAGATCACGACGGCTGCCAGCAATATCAATACGGGAACGCAGTAGATGCCAATTAGTTTCCAGTCCATAGTGTTAGTCCTTGCTTTGAATTCAATTCATTTCTTACTCCAGAATGTCTCGATCTGTTCGAGCGATTTGCCTTTGGTTTCCGGCACGAAAAACATCACCCCCAACAGTACCAGGCAGAAGAAGGCATAGACGTAAAAGGGAAAGGCATGGTTGAACTTCGCGATCAGCGCCACGTTTTGATCCATGATGGGGAAGGTCTGCGTCACGATGTAGTTGGCGATCCAGAGACAGAACGTGGCCAGGCCGAGGGCGCGACCGCGGATGGCGGTCGGATAGATCTCGGACAGTAGCACCCACACAACCGGTCCCACGGAGAGACCGAAGCAGGCGATGTAGAGGATGATGAAGGCGAGCATGAGCGAGGCCGCCGAGGCAGGATCCTTGATCATCTGGGCCATCACGCCCATGGCCACCAGGCTGACAAACATGCCGGCGGTGCCCAGAAACATCAGCGGCTTGCGGCCCCACTTGTCAACGGTGGCGATCGCGATGATCGTGAAGAGCACGCCGGAACCGCCGATGATCGCCTGGTTGAGCATGCCGGCGTCGATCCCGGTCTGCGCGCTCAGATTGTTGAAGATGGTGGTGCCGAAGTACAAGAAGACGTTGATGCCCGTGACCTGTTGGAGAATGGCAAGGGCCACCCCCAACCCGAGCGGCACCGCCAGGCGCGGGGAAAACAACTCGGCCCAAGTGCCTTGCTCGCCAGCCAGGGACTCGCGGATGGCGGCGGCTTCCGCGGCGGCAAAGTCCGCGCCGGCAACCTTGGTTAGGATCAGCCGCGCCCGGTCGTCGCGTTGTTGCTCGATCAACCACCGCGGGCTTTCGGGAATGCCTAACAACATCAGCGCGAAGAGGATCGAGGGCAGGATCCCGGACGCGAACATCCAGCGCCAGCCGGTATGGATGGTCCAGGCTTCAGCGGCGGGCAACACCGTGACGACCGCCTGCGGATAGGCGCCGCCGCTGGTCTTGAACGCGGCCCAATCGACATGGGGCAGGGCCGCAGGGATGACCGTCGCCTCGCATGCGCTGTCCCCGACGGCACCGATGGTGGCCAGGGCCACCGGGGTCGGCTTCTTCTGCTTCGCGTCCGCCAGGAGGCCGAGGGAACAATTCATGCCGGGCCTGAGGTCATGGGCCGCCCCGACCGGCAGGGTGAAGGTGCCGGTGCGCGGATCGAGCGCGGTGGGCGTCTGATGGGCTTGGGTGACCTGGCGGAGCGCGGCGGAGGGTGCGGGCACGCCCGCCAAAGCCGGCCCCTGCCTGGCAATCCCGTAGTTGACGAAATACACGAGGGCGAGACCGCCGACGATCGCGATCTGGTTGACGGCCACCAGGCGGCCGCGGATGCTGCCGGGCGTGATTTCGGCGATATACATCGGGGTGGAGATGGAGGCGATGCCGATGCCGATGCCGCCGAGGAAGCGGAAGATGATGAAGGTGATGATGTCACTGGGCACCGAGGTTCCGACCGACGACACGAAGAACATGAGTGCCGCGAGGAACATCGCGAGCTTGCGGCCGTAGCGGTCGGAGAGCGGACCCACGACCAGCACGCCCAGGGCGCAACCGATCAGGACGCAGCCGGAAGTCCAACCTTTCATGGCGCTGGTCAACCCGAACTTGGCGGTCAGCGGTTCGATGGCACCGGAGATCACCCCGGTGTCAAACCCGAACAACAGCCCGCCAAACGTGGCGATCAGACAGATGGGTAACAGGTATTTCCAGTTGGTGCGGAGCGTGGCGGATGGCGGGTTCATGATCATTGGCTGCTGTCGCGGATGGCCCTGAACATGGCCAGCACGTTTTCAATGGGCGAATTCCCCTGGATGTTGTGGACCGCGTTGAAGACAAAGCCGCCGTCCTGGTTGAAGATGTCGATGCGCTCGCGGACCTCGCGATAGACGTCCTCCGGCGCTTGATACATGGTGTGCTGGGTATTGACGCCGCCGCCCCAGAAGGTGATGTCGCGGCCGAAGTTCCGCTTGAGTTGGGCCGCGTCCATGCCGACGGCGGAGCATTGGACGGGATTCAGGATGTCGAAGCCGGCCGCGATGAACTCCGGAATCAACGGGGCCACCGCACCGCAGGAATGGATGAAGGTTTTCCACTTCGACTGGCGGTGGATGAGGTCGTTGAGCTTCTTGTGATAGGGTTGGAACAGATCCCGGTAGGACGCCACGGAAATGAACAGGCTGTTCTGGGTGCCGAAGTCGGTGCCGGTGGTCACCACCGCTTGGACCCGGTCGCCGAACATGTCGATGAGCGTTTGCAGATTCGTCAAGGCGTACTCGCACTGTTTTTCAAAGATGGCATGCACGTAGTCCGGGCGGGCGGCGGTGGTCATATACCATTCGCCGATGTCGCGGATGCCCTTCGGGTGCTTGAGGAACGGGGCCGGCACCAGCGCGATGTCGCCAAACGCGGTGCCGGGCGCCAGCAGCACGACCCCCAGGTCCGTGGCGTGCTGATCCAGCCAGGCCACCTGCCGCTCGTAATGGGCGAGGTCCTCCGCCGTGAACAGCCCGAACTCCTCAAGGTTGTCTTCGGGGTTCAGGTGGTCCTCGTCGAGCGGGGCCTGCCGAATGAGGGTGTCAAAGAAATATCCGCCTTTGGGCATGTGCGCCGATGGCGGCGCGCTCAGGTCGCCTTCGGGATACATCAGCCAGCCGCCATCGGGGGCGGGCGTGACATTGAAGTTGCCGGGGACCAGACACGGCGTGCCATCAAAGAGCGTGAAGGGTTTCCAACCGGAGGCTTCGTAACCGAAAATGTTCTTGCGCGGCCAGACACCGACGACATCCGCGCCCAGCGCGGCGCGGAGTTCGGCGTCCACTTCTGCCAGCATCTGGTAGGGTTCGTGAACCCGGGTCGGAGCGGCGGAGGCACCGATGAGGCGCTGCTTGAGTTGATGGACGATGGAGGCGTGAATGCCGGAGATCCAGGTCCCGCCGAAGTCCACGCAGACCCGGTCGGGCTGGCGATGGTTCAGAACCGTGATGAAGCGCTCGCGGGAGGTCATGGTTTGCATAAGGTGATGGGCGTGCGGTTGCTAGCAGTTCAAACAAATCAAATGACAGGTGAGCCTGCGGGGCATGGCCGCGCCGCCCATGCGAGTGTGCGTTGCTGCCGGACCTTGGCAAGAGTTTTCGCAACCCGTTTTCGCAACCCCGTCCTGAAGCGGGGGGGCGGACCAAAAAGTTACGGATGGGCAAGGCCTCAGGGAGGGGCGATCTCCGAATCGCCCTGGCCCAGGAGGAGACCGTGAAAAGCGGTTTCATGGCCCCTGAGGCCCATGCTTGAGGAGGGCTGCCGGGCGCACCGCACAGGCGGCGCAATGGGGCTGCGCGCTCACTCCACCGCACGTTCCTCCTGCATCGGCAAGCGGGTGAGGAGGTCCCGGCAGTACCGCCACTTGGGCAGGTGCTGATCCATCAGCGCGACGATGCGTGCGCTGGAGGCGGGCTCCAGCAACTGGAGCATCTCATGCGCCACGATGTATTCGAGGCACTCCCGGGGTTTCTTGGCGAGTTCGGTGTTGAGGCGGATGCTTCGCGTGTCCGCATTGCCGCTCCCCCATTTGGTTTTCATCCGCTGCACGAAGCACTGCTCCACCTTCACGCCCAGCAAGCGCTCCCATTTCGCAAACAGCGGCGGCACGGCCTTCTTGACCTGCTCGCGATACCATTCCTCCAGGAGGGCCTGCCGCTTCGCATGGTCGGTTCCCGAGCGCATGCGCAGCACGATGTGGCTGTGGCTTAACTCCACCGAGACCGGTTGCTCACTCTCGATGACCGTGAGCAGATAGCGCCGACTCCACAGGTAGTGGCTTTCCCGGTCAAGATACTCGCGCGACGTCTCCCGTTCCTGCTCCCGCAGCTTCTGATGCAGTTGCTTGATCCAGTCCAGCTTGGAAATCGCGAAGCGCCGGATGCTGTCCATGCTCATGCGCGTCGGTACCGAAATGCGGACCCTCCCGGTCGGCGGATAGGTACTGAAGTGAACGTCCTTGATCTTCTTCCAGACCACGTCCACGGCGATGTCACCCAGTTGCAGCGGCTTGATCATAATTGGCGTCCCGGGGGAAACCTAGGATGCTTTTCGCCGGTTGGCAAAACCGGATTGTCCGTTAGAGGCGATTTTGGCGGTTTTTCGTGGCATGAAAGTGGTTTCTCCGCATTGACAAACCCGCTTCCGGCCGAAAGTTGCGGGGTCAGCGGGGATTCGCAGGCCGCATTTGGGTATTGAACCCTGCCGGATACCCGCTACAGACAAGCCATGCACCTTGCGCACTGGGATTGGTTGATCATCGGGGTTTACGCGGTCATTGTCATCGGCGTCGGCCTCCGCGCCGGCCGCCAGCAGCGCACCAGCGAGGAGTACTTTCTGGCCGGCCGGCAGTTGCGCTGGCCGTTCATCGGCGCTTCCATCTATGCTGCCAACATCTCCACCGAGCACTTCGTCGGCCTGGCCGGCACCGCTTATGTCGTCGGCATGGCCATCGGCGCGTATGAATGGATCGCGGTGTTCTGCCTGGTGCCTCTGATCCTGATTTTCCTGCCGCTCTACATCCGCACGCGCATCTACACCGTGCCCGAGTTCCTCGAAAAGCGCTTTGACCCGAGTGTCCGTTTGCTCTTTTCCGGCTTCATGGTCGCCATGTCGATCGTGGCCAAGATTGCCATTTCGCTGTGGGCGGCGGCGATCGTGTTCTCGGACGTGCTCGGCTGGGACCGCCTGACGGTCATCTGGGTGGTCGGCCTGGTGACGGCGCTCTACACGATGAAAGGCGGGCTGGGGGCGGTGGTCTATACCGATGCCATTCAGACGCTGGTGTTGCTGGCCGCCGCAGTCACGCTCACCGCCATCGGCCTCCACCACGTCGGCGGCTTCAGCGGCCTGCAGGCCAAGTTGGACCCGGCGATGTTCTCGATGGTGCGCCCGGCCACCGATCCGGAGCTGCCCTGGCCCGGCATTTTCATCGGCGTGTTTTTCGTCGGGGCCTTTTACTTCTCGATGGACCAGGTGCTGGTGCAGCGGGTGTTTGCGGCCAGGAACCTCAACGAGGGCCGCCTCGGGGCCGTCTTCTGCGCGTTCCTCAAGACTCTCAATCCGCTTCTGATCGTCCTGCCCGGGCTGATCGCCAAGGCGCTCTATCCGGATCTGGAGCGTGCCGACGACGCCTATCCGACGCTGCTGAAGAACCTGCTGCCGACAGGTCTGTTGGGACTCACGATTGCCGGGCTGACCGCCGCCCTGATGGGCCACCTGAGCGCCACTTACAATTCCATTGCCACGCTTTTCACGCGGGATTTCTATCTGAAGTTCCGCCCGCAGGCGACGCAGCAGCGGCAGATTCTGGTCGGCCGCATTGCAGTGCTGGCGGTGTTTGTCCTGGGGGCCTGCTGGGCACCCATCATCGGCGGTTACAAATCCCTCTTCATCTATCTGCAAAACGTCTCGGCCTACCTGATGATGCCCTTCGCATTCATCTTCTTCTTCGGCGTGTTTTGGCGACGCATCAATGCCCCGGGCGTGCTCGTTTGCATGTTGGTTTCGTTCGTGTTGTGCCCGCTGATGATGTATAACAACCAGCTCAAACCGGAGGACCAGTGGTTCCAGTTCCTGAACACTCCGCTGCTGACGCCCTGGCTTCACCGCGCCATGCTGGTCACCGCAGTGTGTGTCGTCCTGCTGGTGGTGGTGTCGCTGCTGACGCCGCGACCCGCCGCCTCCAAGTTGGTGGATACCACCGTCCATTGCTTGTGGAGCGGGCCCCCGGACCAAGCTGCGGTTTTCTGGTTCAAGGACTACCGGCTGTGGTTGACCCTCGTCTGCTCCGCCACGGCCCTGCTGTGGTATTGGATGCGATGAGCAACCGAACAGGAGACTCCAATGGTCAAGAGATGTCTTGACGCAACGCGCCGCCACTTTCTGGTGGTTGGTTCGGATCAAATTGCCCGGCCTGTGCGCCAGCGAAAGGATGGAGTGCGGTGGGCAGGGCGCAGCCCGCCGCAGCGCTTTGGCTCAACCGGGAGAGCGGCGGCGTTGCCATGAGACACGGTCCGTCTCGCAGGGGACTGGTGGCGAAGGTCGCACCTCGGTGGCGAACCGAACGGCTGGCGGCCGCAGGGAGTGCCGGGATTGAGCCAAAGCGGTGTGGCGCGGCGCTTCCCACCGCACTCCATGCCTGCACCGCACATGAACTCTTCCATCATTTTGCCTCATCATCATCGCACCTGCTGCTTGCTCTCACGCAGCAGAAATGGGCTGGCAAATTCTGCTGGCGTTGCCGGCCAGACCGCCGGCCACTTCTGGCGCTGGAGCACGTGGATTCTGGCGATGGCGACGGCCCGCCTGAAGAACCCGCAGCCGGCCCACGGGTTTTCTCGTAGGATTGGCCGAAAATCCGCGTAATCAAGCGCCTATGAGAAGCCTGCCATTCCTCACCACCCTGCTGCTGGCCCCGCTGGCCGCGCTCCAGGCCGCCGCCGCCAAGCGGCCTAACATCCTCTACATCATGTCCGACGACCACGCGGCACACGCCATCAGCGCCTATGGCAGCCGGCTCAACCAGACGCCCAACCTTGATCGTCTGGCCAAGGAAGGGATGCGCTTCGACCGGGTGTTTGCGGTCAACTCGATCTGCACGCCGAGCCGGGCCTGCATTCTAACCGGCAAATACAGCCACCTCAACGGGGTTCCCGTGTTCAACCGCTTCGACGGGTCGCAGCCGACCGTGGCGAAGTACCTGCAAGCCGCCGGCTACCACACCGGCATGTTCGGCAAGTGGCACCTCGAAAGCGATCCGACCGGCTTCGACAAGTGGACGATCCTGCCGGGCCAGGGCGATTACTTCAATCCGGCGTTTTTGGAAGCCGGCGGCCGCCGCGTTATCACCGGTTACGTCACCGACATCATCACCGACCTGTCCATCGAGTTCCTCAAGAACCGGCCACCGGACCAGCCGTTTTTCCTGATGTGCCACCACAAGGCGCCGCACCGCAACTGGCAGCCCGACGCGAAGCACCGGGCGATGTTTGCCAACAAGGAGATCCCGGAACCCGCGACGCTCTTCGACGAATATGCCGGACGCACCGACGCCATCCGCGAGTGTACCCAGAAGGTGTTGGAAAACCTGGGTTCTAACGACACCAAAGGTCCGCCGCCTGCCGCACTGCTTGGCGACGCGTTGAAAAGATGGAAATACCAGCGGTATATGCAGGACTACCTCGCCTGTGTTCAGTCGGTGGACGACAACGTCGGGCGGCTCCTCGACTACCTGGCCCAGGCCGGCCTCGCGGAGAACACGCTGGTCATCTACACCAGTGACCAGGGGTTTTTCCTCGGCGACCACGGCCTCTATGACAAGCGCTTCATGTATGAGGAATCCATCAGAATGCCGTTCCTCGTCCGTTGGCCCGGAACCGTCAAGCCTGGCTCGGTGCAGTCCGCCATGGGCATCAACGTCGATTTCGCGCCGACCTTCATGGAGGTGGCGGGCCTGCCGGTGCCTGCCGACATGCAAGGCCGCAGCCTGGTGCCGCTGCTCAAGGGCGAGCGCCCCGCCGACTGGCGCACGAGTTGGTATTACCGTTACTATCACGACCCCGGCGACCACAACACCCGCGCCCATTACGGGGTCCGTACCGAGACCCACAAGCTGATCTATTTCTGGACCAAGGACCAGTGGGAGTTATATGACCTCGTCAAGGATCCCGCCGAGCTGCACAACCTCTATCAGGACCCCGCCCAGGCCGACACCGTCGCCAAGCTGAAGGCCGAACTCCAGCGGCTGAAAAAGGAACTCAAGGATGATGACCAGTTCGCCGACCAGTCAGAACTGCCGAGTAAGAAGCCGCGGCAATGAATCTAGCAGCGACCAAAACCACGGGGTGGGCAACCCGATGAAGCGGAAAAGAATCATGTCGGTCGTGCGGATCCTGTGCATGGTGGGCCTCGTCCTGCTGGTGACGAACTGCTTCGTCGCCCAACCCACTTTTCGCCAGAATCACGCCTCGACAGTTAGGGTATCCGCCGAACGGTTGAAGGATCATGTCAGCACCCTGAGCCAGACCTTCCACCCGCGGGACTGGGAGCATCCGGGCAATCTGGAAAAGTGTGCCGACTACATCACCACGCATTTCACCAAGGCCGGGGCGACGGTGGAGTCGCAGGTGTTCGCGGTGCAAGGCAAGCGGTACCGCAACGTGATCGGTAGATTCGGCGCCGGCCAGGGGGGCAAGGTCGTGGTCGGCGCCCATTATGACAGCTACAGCGAGACTCCCGGTGCGGACGACAATGCGAGCGGGATTGCCGCGCTCATCGAGTTGGCATATCTGGCCGGAGGGGACGCGCCGCAGCGGGAACTTGAACTGGTGGCCTATGTCCTGGAAGAACCGCCGTTTTTCGGCGGGCCGGAGATGGGCAGCGCGATCCATGCCAAGAGCATCGCCGGAGAGAAGGCACGCATCAAGGGAGTCATCGTGCTGGAAATGGTGGGCTGCTTCAAAGACGAAGCGGGTTCGCAGTCATACCCCACCAGTCTGCTCCGGCTGCTCTATCCGAGCCGGGGGAATTTCATCGCGGTGGCGGGACGCTGGGATCAGGGGGACTGGATCAAGGCGGTCAAGGTCGGCATGAAGGGGACCACCGCGTTGCCCGTGTACTCGATCCGTGCGCCGGCCCTGCTCCCCGGGATCGACTTCTCCGACCACTACAACTACTGGCCTTATGGCCTCAAGGCCGCCATGATCACCGACACGTCATTCTATCGGAACAAGGCCTACCACACCAGTGAGGACACCCCGGAGCGGCTGGACTACGGCCGGATGTCCAAGGTGGTGGTGGCGGTGTTCGAGGCGATCCGCTCCATCTGATTGACAACCTGACCCGAACTAACACCCCCCCCATCATGAATCCATTCATCTCCATCAAACGCCTGGCCCCGTTGCTGGCGGTTTCCCTCGTCGGCAGTCCGGTCCACGCCGCCGCCCCCGCCAAACCCAACATCATCGTCATCCTCGTGGACGACATGGGGTTTTCCGACATCGGTTGTTATGGCAGCGAGATTCCGACGCCCAACCTCGACCAACTCGCCGCCGGTGGCGTCCGCTTCTCACAGTTCTACAACGGCGCGCGCTGCTGTCCGACCCGCGCCTCGCTGCTGACCGGACTCTATCCGCACCAGGCCGGCATCGGCCACATGGTCGAGGACCGGGGCCAGGATGGCTACCGTGGCGAGCTGAACCGGCAGTGCGTGACGCTGCCGGAAGTGCTGCGAAGCGCCGGGTACGCGACGTACATGACCGGGAAATGGCACGTCACGAAACATACCACTGCCACCACGCCCGAACAGCAATCCAACTGGCCCTTGCAGCGCGGGTTCGAGCATTACTTCGGCATCATCAGCGGCAAGGCGGACTATTTCCATCCGGACACGCTCACCCGTGACAACGAGCGCCTGCCGCCGCCCGGCGACGGCTTCTACACGACCGACGCGTTTGTGGACAACGCGATCCGCTTCGTCAACGGCGGGCCGTTAGACCAGCCGTTCTTCCTCTATCTCGCCTTCAACGCGCCGCATTTCCCGCTGATGGCGCCGCCGGATGACATCGCGAAGTTTCGCGGCAAGTATATGCTCGGCTGGGACCAGCTCCGCAAGCAGCGCCACGCCAAGCAAATCACGCTCGGCATCGTGGACCAGGCCTGGCCGCTCGCGCCGCGCCCGCCCGAACTGAAAGCATGGGACTCCCTCAGCGCGGCCGAGCAGGACCGCTTCGACCACATCATGGCCATCTACGCCGCGTGCGTGAACCACATGGATGCCGCCGTCGGGCGGCTCGTGGCGGCGCTCCGCCAGCGCGGCGTGTTCGACCACACGCTCATCGTGTTTCTCTCCGACAACGGCGGCAACGCGGAAAGCGGCCCGGATGGCAGGCTCAACGGCACGCCCCCCGGCGCGGCCAAGTCCGACGTCTTCTGCGGCCAGTCGTGGGCGATGTTGGAGAACACCCCGTTCCGCCGCTACAAGCACTTCGATCACGAAGGCGGCATCGCCACCCCGTTCATCGCCAGTTGGCCCGCCGGCATCAAGGGCCGCGGCGAAGTCCGGCAGCAGGTCGGCCACCTCGTTGACCTCATGCCAACTTGTGTGGAACTGGCTGGCGCGAAATACCCGTCCGAGTTCAACGGTCAGGCGATCCAACCGATGGAAGGCCAGAGCCTCGTGCCCGCCTTCGAGGACCAGGCGCTGGCACGCGACGCGCTCTACTGGGAACACGAAGGCAATGCCGCCGTCCGCGCGGGCGACTGGAAACTCGTCCGCCTCGGCCGCGCCGGAAAGTGGGAGTTATACAATCTCAAGGACGACCGCACGGAACAACACGACCTCGCGCAGACCCATCCGGAGCGGGTCCAACAACTCGCCGCGAAATGGGACGCCTGGGCGGCACGCACCCGCGTCACGCCCTATCCGAATGAAGGCAAGAAACCCGCCAAGGCCGCCGCCGGCAACCGGAAGACCAAGCCATGAAGACGAGAATCTGTCTGCTCCTGCTCGCGTGGCTGGTCCCGGTGGCCGCCGCCGAACGACCTAACATCCTCTGGCTGGTCAGCGAGGACAACGGCCCGTTTCTCGGTTGTTACGGCGATCCGTTGGCGCAGACGCCGACGCTCGACAGGCTGGCGCACGAGGGCGTGTTGTATGAACGCTGCTTCACGATGCCGGTGTGCGCGCCGTCGCGCTTCACGCTCATCAGCGGAATGTATCCGGTCACTTGCGGCCCGGCGCAGCACATGCGGGCGCAGGGCAAAATCCCGCCGTGGCTCAAGGGCTTCCCGGCCTATCTGCGGGCGGCCGGTTACTACACCAGCAACAACGCCAAGACCGACTATAACGCGCCGATCAACGTCAAGGAGGCGTGGAATGCGTGCGGCAAGCAGGCCACCTATCAGAATCGCCCCGCCGGGCAGCCGTTCTTCAGCGTGTTCAACCACGAAGTCAGCCACGAGAGTTGTCTGTTTCCGAACAACGAGCCGTCACAGTTTGACCCGGCCCGCATGCGGATCCCGCCCTATCAGCCGGACACGCCCGAGCTGCGGGCCGACTGGGCCCGCTACTACACCCGCATCGCGAACCTCGACCAACAAATCGCCGCCAAGCTCAAGGATCTAACCGCTTCCGGGCTGGCCGATGACACGATCGTGTTCTACTACGCCGACAACGGCGGCGTGCTGCCGCGCAGCAAACGGTTCCTGCAGGAAAGCGGCACGCATGTTCCGCTGATCGTCTATTACCCGCCGAAATGGCGACATCTCGCGCCCGCCGTGCCGGGGTCGCGGATCAAGGAGCCGGTCCACTTCATCGACTTTGCGCCGACCGTGCTGTCGCTGGCCGGCGTGACGATTCCCGCGCACCTGCAGGGTCGCGCGTTTGCCGGCGCGGCCAAGGCCGCGCCTAACGAGTTTGTCTTCTGCACCCGCGACCGGATGGACGAGCGCTACGACATGATGCGTTCGGTGGTGGGCAGTCGCTGGCTTTATATCCACAACTACCGGCCCGACCTGCCTTATGTCCAGCCACTCAACTACATGTTCCAAGCCCGCGGCTATCAATCGTGGGCCCGGGTGGCCCGCGACGGCAAGCTCACGCCGGCCACCGCCATGTTCTGGGGCGAAAAGCCCACCGAGGAACTCTATGACATGCTCGCCGACCCCGACAGCGTCCACAACCTCGCCGCCGACCCGGCCAACCGCGAAACCCTGGAGCGGATGCGGGCCGCGCTGGAACAGCGCGTGCTGGCTAACAACGACAACGGCTTCCTGCCGGAAGGCTCCGCACTCGAAGGCTACGCCGCTTCGCGCGTGCCCGGAGCCTATCCGCTCGAGCGCGTCTTCGCGCTCGCCACTCTCGCCTCCTTGCGCAACGTCGCCAACCTGCCCAAGCTGATCGAGGCTCTCGACGATCCGTGCGAGCCGATCCGGTGGTGGGCGGCGCAAGGCTGCACCCTGCTCCGCAGCCAGGCCGCGCCGGCCGAGACCGCGTTGCGCCAACGCCTCGACGACCCGTCCGGTGCCGTCCAGATCGCCGCGGCGGAGGCCCTGGCCCGGCTCGGCCAACCCGAGGTGGCCATGCCGACCTTGCTGCGGTGGACCCAGCAGAGTGCCACGCCGCCCTTCGCCGTGCAAGCGGCCAACGTCATCGACCGGCTCGGCGAAGCAGCCCGGCCCGCGTTGCCGGCCCTGAAAACCGCGCTGGCGGCGGCCCGTAAGGAACCAGGCAAGGCCGAGCAGTACCCGGTCCGCATCCTGACCCACCTCATAGACGTGCTCGAAGGCCGCGAACCAGCGCTGGTCTATCCGCCACCTCCCTGACCGCCCCGTCAATACTACAGAATCAGGCGCAAGCCATTCCCTATGAATACCCATCGATTGCTTAAGTCGATGATGAGTCGATTGTGACAGAGTGTCAGAGAAACAATCACGGTCCGTCACCAGGGTCCGGCGTTCCCGTTCTCAGCAAAGAACCCGGCGGGCGGGTGTAGAACCGGGAGTAACTTGGGCGCGATAAGGAGCCACCACATTCTTGTGGTGGTTGAGGAAGCGTGGCCGGTGAGTGCGTGCCGAAGGCTCTGCTCACGGGCGATCCTTCCACCCGACGACAGGAATGTCGTCGCTCCTTAACGGGCACCATCGGAGC
>JAPLUI010000444.1 GCA_026397725.1 Verrucomicrobiota bacterium
GGCGGGCGTCCGCGACAGCGAGGGCGACTGGAACTGGGACAGCGTCATCACCGACGCCAGCGGCACGATCCTCGGCACCTTCACGGCACCGAATCCCACGCTGGGTCTTTACGGGGCACAACTGGAATTCGTCTCGGCAGCGTCCGGCTACAGCGCTTGGGCGGCCAGCAACGCCGACGGCCAGACGGCTGACAAGGACTATAACAATGATGGGGTTGCCAACGGCGTCGCCTACTTCATGGGCGAGAATGGTCTCGCCACCAATCCGGGCGTGGTGAACGGCAAGGTCACTTGGCCGCATGTGGGGGCGGTTGCCGCCTTCGAGGTCCAGGTCTCCGCCAACCTATCCGACTGGTCACCCGCCAACCCGGACGACGTTGATACGACCACCGCAGGCCTGGTGACCTACACCCTGCCAAGCGGCGCGGTGCGGACATTCTGTCGCCTCTCGGTCACCCCGTAACGACGAAAGGTATCTATCAGAGGCCGGCGGTCGGGGATCGGAGGTTAGAGCCGCCATTCCCACCGCCGGCCTTTTCGCGGGGTCATGGCATGTGAGCCGGGAATCCAGATGGCCGCAGCTCAACACCGCCCGGATGCCAATCGTGACTCACTTCCGTGATCGCGTGCTGTCGCGGTTTGATGTCCAATGCCTGTACACCGCAAATCAGGGCGTGCCGGAGCTTGCCGCCCGGCACACCCCGCGCCAAGCTCCCTTCGCTTTCCAACAACATTCCTGGAAAGCCTGAAATCATGAAAAAAAACAAGTATGCAAGATGGATCGCTGGGGCGATCCTAACAACCGCCGCCTCCGGGCTGGCAGCCACCGCCGACCTCACCGGAAAGAACCAATGGGGACAATACGGCGACCCGCTGCCGATCACGGTGACCACGGACAAAGCCGCGAGCGGCAGCGCGGCGCTGGTTTTCGATGTGGCCGACAGTGCCGGTGGCGTCAAGAGCTATCCGCAGGTGGTGTTCGCGGCGCCGATCACCGGCGGGATCGTCACCGTTTCCATGAAGGCCTATTTCCCAACGGGGAACCAGTTTGCGTTTCTCTATGGGGTGGATTCCGGAGACCCCTATGTCGGCAATCTGCAAATCAGCTCGTATGCCAACGCCCCCACCGGCGGGTTCGGTCAGATCGAAGGTGGCTCGGGCGGCTATAGCTTCGTCCGCGATGAATGGAAAACGCTGAAGTTCGTGATCGACCTGAACAAGCCGGGCGTGGCCGCCAATGGCACGTTCTACTACGATGACATGGTCACCCCCGCCGGGACGTTCACTTACGGGAGCGACACTGTCACCGAACTCTGGTTCACTCCGTCACAAGCCTGGACTGGTACCGCGGTCACCGGTCCGTGCTATTTCGATGACATGGTGGTGCAACAGGACGACACCGTGGTCTGGTCCGACAACTTCGACAGCTATATTCTCACCGGCGATCCGAAGCTGATCAGCATCGATGTGGTGGCCAATGGCAGCGTAGCCGTGAGCGGCGACGTTGCGGGGAGTCCGTTCACCGGCCAGGGCGGGTTGTGGAATGAATTGCCGTTGGGCGGCGGCACGGTCACGCTGAGCACCCTCACGAATGGAGCGGGCGCGGAAGCGGGCGGGGTGGGTTTTGTGTTCGACTCGGCGGGCGTCGGCTATCATGTGCAGGTCGCCGGGTCGCCATACAACCCCGGCATCGTGGTGGGTAACTATCCCATGGACCCCGAGCGGTCATGGGTTACCGGCGGGGAATCCCCGGTCACCTTCAAGTTCACCGGCCTGGACGTCGGCGGCAATTACAGCCTGGCCATTTACACCACCGGTGACCCCCGGATGACCTTGACGATCAATGGCACGGCCCACCTCGATCCGGGCATGCTCTTCACCACTACGACCACGGCCAACAGCAGCGGCGAAATTGTCGGTCAGGTGAGCTGCGGAGGCGATGCCTACGTTGGTTACGCTGAAATCGCCGGCTTCCAACTCCTCAAGTTGACAGCTCCGCCGGCCTTGGCGGCCCATGCCGGGCTGGACCAGGCGCTGAGCCCGGGCACGCCCTCGGCAGTGCTCGGTGCCAGCCCCGCCGCCACCGGCGGCACCGGCCCCTATACCTATCTTTGGTCACCAGACACCGGTCTGGATGATCCGGCGCTGGAACATCCCACCGTCACGACCACCGCCGCCACCACAACCTACACCCTGACCGTGACCGACTCCGTCTCTCCGATCCCGGCCACGGCTACCGATGAGGTGTTAGTCACCTACACGGTGCCACCCTTGGTGGCCAATGCCGGGGCGGATAGGATGGTTTCCCCGGGTGTTCCCTCGGTCGTGATCGGCGGCAGCCCGAGTGCCAGCGGCGGCAGCGGCACCTATACCTACACTTGGTCGCCAGACGATGGCAGTTTGAGCAGCACCTCGGCAGCCAACCCCACCGCTTCACCCATCGCCACCACCACTTACACCCTAACCGTGACCGACTCACTCGGCACGCCACAAGCGACCGACGAGGTGGTCGTCACCTTTGAGACGCCGCCCGCGTCGAACCCGAACCTGATCAGCGTGGATTTTGTTGAGGGCAGCGGGACCCCCTGCGCGGGCGACACCACCCTGACCGGTACCACCATGAAGAACACCAGCGGCATTGGATTCACCGGCCAAGCCGGCAGTTGGAACGGTCTGAAAATCGGAACCTATAATAACAACAGCGCCACCAGCGGATTCCTGAACAACGGCGGCGGCACCGCGACGAGCGCAAAACTGGCCCTGGGGCTGGCCACCGGGCTGGACGCCACGGCTGCGGGCGGCTGGCGCTGCAATCCGAATGAGGGA
>JAPLUI010000338.1 GCA_026397725.1 Verrucomicrobiota bacterium
AGCTGGAGGCCCGCACTGTTAGAAAGTCATTCGACATGCGGCCAAGGAACGAGCCGCCGCTCCAAGTGGTCTTGCCGTCGCCCGACCGCAACACGACGTATTGTTCCTTGACTTTCTGCGCCCCTCCGGCAGTCATCGATAAGGCACAATTCATGAACCCGCCACTTCTCAGATGCACCGCCGGCCTGGCAATCTGGGTGTCGCTCGCCACATAAGTCGCCGCGCCGCCGCCAGGGGTTGCTTGATGCCCATTGCCCGATTGGTCATCCCAGGCAGTCACCCCGCCGCTGCCATTCGTGCTGACGCCGACCCCCGCATCATACCAACAGGCCAAGCCGCCCCAGACGGGCAGCGGCGAAAACTCGACCGTCACGGTATATTCCTTGGTAGTGCCATCCTGGGCGTGGACGATGTAAGGCACTGGCCCCTCGCTGAAGTTCGGGGTGGGGATACCCGGGTTTGGCTGAGGGCAGGTGGCGAATTGGGAAACGGTATAAGTCGGCGCAAGGGTCGCCAAATCCGTCCCGGGAGGAACTTTCCACTGTATCGTCTGCGCACCCTGGTTAATGACGGCTCCAGGGCCGAAGGTCAGCATGTCACAGGCCGGGCTGGCGGGGGTCACATGGACGGTCACGGCGTAGTCGTTGGTGAGGGTGTTAATTGAGTTGGTGACGATGTAGTGCACCGGAGTGGTGGTGCTAAAGTCACCCGTGGTGTCGGGGTTGGGTCGTGGGCACGTGGCCCCGAGGGACAGCGTGTAGGAGGGCGTGAGGGTCGCCACCGGCGTCCCATACGGCACGGTCCAGTCAATGGTCAAGGCCGTCTGGTTAATGACGGCGCCGGGGCCAAAAGCGACGATCTTTGCTTGAGGCGACGAGGGCTGGCCTTGCACGGCCAGTTCGGTATATCCCACGTAGCCGTTCTCCTGCGCGCCGAATGCGAATTGGATGGCCTTCGTGGTGAGCCCGGCAATATCGAGGTGGCCCCAGGTGCTGTTCCCGGTGCCACTGAAGCTAACGGTCTTGAGCGTGCTGAAGGTGGTGCCGTCGCTAGAGTATTTGACCGTCACATTCGGATTGTCGCGCCCGCCGTCACCCCAGCCGGTGAACACATCAATGGAGCTGAGGTCGTAATCCTCCGCGAGGGTGTAGGTGAGAATCCAATTGCTGGAAATCGCCACTTCGCCCGGACCGCCGCCGCCGGTGGGTGGCACCAGGCCATAGGAGCCGTCAGTGAGCGCTGACCAACTTAGGGATGTCCCCCCGCCGCCGTTGGGCGGAGTGGCGGGTGCCCCTCCGGACAGCGCCAGCGTCGTGCCTGGGTCGGCCAGGAGGTTCGCCGTCGTGGCGGGAACATTGGCCTGATAGCCATCGCTGCCTGAGGTGAAATTAGCGGTGTGGTCAGTCTCCGTGATCACCGGTACGACGGTGGCTGTCACGGTATAATCATTGGTGATGGCGGAGTCCGAGGAGGTAATGATGTAATGCACCGGGCTGCTGAAATTGTGGGTGGAGCCTGACTCAAAACCAGAAGCCCAGGTTGCCCCATAGGTTGTCGTGTAGGTGGGTGCCAGGGCCGTCACCGGCGTCCCATACGGCACGGACATGGCAATGCTGGTTCCGGTAATGACGGCTGGATAGCCTGGGATCCCGAAAGACTGGATGTCGGCGGCTGGGCTGGACTTCGTGAAGCTGACATCGTCAAAACCCCACCAGCCATCGCCACCCGGCACCCCATTGTCGTCCGCCCACAACACATATAATGTCGTGCCGCTCACCCAGGCACTGTTGAGAGCGACGTTGTTGGCAGTTACGGCTCCCAGCGTGCCATAGACTCCGCTCCGGTGCCAATCTCCTGCTGACCCCGTCAAACTGTAATACACCGCATAACCTGCCAGCCCCGGATCCTCATTCGCCGCAGCGGATCCATACAAGGTGAAGCTGAGGTTAAACTCGTGCAGGTCCGAGCCCGAGTCATTTTGCAATGTGGCCTTGAATACGGTCGCCGGACTCGTGCCGGCCCTGGACGTGAGCCTTAAGGCCGTCGACTGCCATTGCCCAAGCGTCGTTGTGCTACCCGCCGGATCCGTAGTGCGACTTCCTAAGGTTGTGGTGATACCGCTGGCAGCCAACGTATTGATAAATGTGTCCAGAGTCGCTGGGCTCGTAGCCTGCCCCGAACCTCCGCCATTAGGAAGTACCACGCTGGCCCACTCGCTCGCGGCAGGCACCGCGTCGAAAGTCTCCGTGGCAGTGCCGGTTGGGCCGAAGGATATCGCCGCATGGGCGCTTCCGGCCCCCAGTCCTACACCGACCGCGACAGCGAGGGCGAGGTGTTTGAGGGTGTTTCCTATAGGTTTGATGATACTCATGATTTTCATGGTGTTGGTGGTGTTTTGGTTTAGCAGATGTTGCATTTCATGACGCTCGCGCGTTTCTGTTGTTATTGTTTTGTTGCTTGTTGGTTGTTTGATCTCCGATTATTGATTACTGATTACTGTCTTCTGACTCCCGACCTCCCGGTCTGCCACCGCCTGAGCCCGGAACCCTGCGGAGCCGGTAAAAGCGCCACAGAACCGGGGAGATGGGTATGGCGTTTCCGACATACGATGAGAGACTTAAAGAGCGCGGGGGGGGGGGCGCAAGGATTTTTTTCAATTTTTCAAAAATAGTTTGCAGAGCGGGAGGATTGACCGGGGTGGCGTTGCCGCTTGGCACCGTGGCATTGGCGGCATTGGTGCTGCCGTCCGGCCAGGTGGTGACACCGGCGCCAGCGCTGAGGCCGAGCGTTGACGCGTCGAACCAGCGGGCAGAACCGGTCACTGGCGGGGCCGCCTGGGCGCAGGGCGTGAGTTGGCCGCTGTCGAGCGCGACGAGCGGCAGGGCGAGGGAAGTGAGCACGCGGCGCAGTGGCTTGCGCGGCGTGATGACGTTGGGGATGCCCGTGGCTGCCGCCGCCGCCAAGGCGAGGGCGGAGTGTTGCAGGGCGGATCTGGCGGGGTTGATGCTGTGTTGCATTCGCATGGCAATTGGTTTCTAATGGTTTGTAGTAAAGCCTGGTCCGCACGCACCGGCAAACGTTCCAACTCGTCCCGCTTCACCGGGGTCAGCGACTCGCCATCCGGCGCAGAGCACTCCTCGCTGCCACTGTGGGGGGAGCGGGACGTCGGCTTGCGGGATGAGCCGCACCGGCCCTAACAATCCGGACGGCAGCAAGGGGTCGTCCTGGTTGAAGGTACGGTGGGTGGAAAATGTGATGCGCGGTGACGCGCGCGTCGTCCCGCCAGTCAACCCGTCGGGCCATGCCGCCGGATACATGCCGTTGGCCATCCACGTGACGTCGTCGGGACATTCACACTTCGTGAGCTGGACCTTGCATTGACCAGGAATTGGCCATGCATCCCGGAAAATGACTTGGCACTCTTCCTTCCGACAAGCGTTGGGGTATGACGGCCCAAAACCACCACGGATTACGGGATTACGCAGATTACACGGATTGAAGAAATGCCTTATGTAATTCGTCGGACCGAAGCATCAGTCGTTTATTTCTCCCGATCCATCCCCCCAAGTCCCGCCTTCATCCCATCNNNCCCATCCCTAATTCTTAATCCGTGCAATCCGTGTAATCCTCTTCATCCGTGGTCATCTTCGTCCCGCATTACCATTCAAGCCCGGGAACCGCGCGCAAATGTGCCAAATCATTTTCCACCGAGATCAGGAACTGTGAACGGATGCACCTGCGGCAGCGAGCCGCCGCTTCGCATGCGCGTCTGTGACAACGCGGTGGAAAGAGTCGTTCATTCCCTGGCATGCCCCCGTCTGCCGGCCCCATTCTAACGGATGCGCCTGCGGCTCCGCACGCAAAAGGCCGGGAGTCGCCTCCCGGCCTTAGGTTGTTGGAATCACGGCATGCGACGGTCACTGCCGGCCGCTACCACCTTAGTTCATTGGC
>JAPLUI010000270.1 GCA_026397725.1 Verrucomicrobiota bacterium
TTGCGCAAGGAAACCGTCGAACCCGGATTCGGCATCATCAAGGAAGCCATCGGTTTCCGGCGCTTCATGCTGCGCGGTCTGGAGAAGGCTGGTCTTGAATGGACGCTGGTGACCACCAGTTACAACCTCAAGCGGCTCTTCGACCTCGTGATGAGGCTGACAACCACCTGAGAAGGGGTCATGGACTCCGCGCCATGCCGTCAGACCGCATCAAGGTGGCTCAGAACTTCCGGCAAAGGTTGAACTCGAGAAATCAGGCAGATACCAAGCTCACCTCTCAATCTCATGATCATTCATGACTCCTCCCCACATTCTGTTAGACCAACAATTCAAACGGTCGTTTTGATTCTCGCGCTGGCGCGGCGCTAGCAACCACTACCCGTTGATGGAATCACTCTCCGGCGTGCTGCATATTGATATTGATATTGAATCGCCTGAGTCTGTAAGTCCGACAGGCTGCTAGCCTGGAGTTTGGGTGCAAATTGGACACCAACTGCTGCCCCAGGTAGCATCACCACTGACAATAGCGATATCGCCACGTTCAGCTACCTTCCCACTGAAGCCATTATTTCCATCGCGGTGGACACCAATCGTTACATCGGCGGCATTTCTTTCGGGAATACTTCCGCTTCAGTCAGCGGCGGCGTGCTGAACTTGGCCAAGACGGGTACCGCTAATGCCATAGCCGGGAATCTGTCCATCACTAACGGCACCGTAAAGTACACCGCCGCCAGCACGAATCAGATCGCTAATTCGAGCACGGTGACGATCAACGGTGGCAGCGCCATTTTCGAGCAACGCGGGCACCCTTCTTGCCGGTACCGGCACGGTGGGTGGAGACACCACCATCAATGCAGGGGCGATCCATTCGCCGGGCGCGGTGGGTGCGGTGGGAGCGCAGACGTTTGATCATACGGGGGGGGATGACACTGCCAATCTCACCTATAACAGTAGCTCCATCCTCTCGTGGGATTTGGCATCAACTCCAGCGGTGACGGGACGTGGCACCTCGTATGACGCAGTCAATGTCAATGGAACCCTGACTGGGTCCGGTGCCATCTTCCGGGTCGTTCTGAATGGATCCCAGAACTTCAGCGAGGCCTTTTGGGATACCACTCGCACGTGGAGTGACATCTTCACGGGCGATGACGGCAATGGCGCGAACCTCGCCACCATCTTTTCCGGCGGCTTTGAATACTACAACACCAACGGTTCTCTCTCAAACATTCCGGCCACCCAAGGTTCATTCACCTTATCAGGAGACAACGTTGTGTGGAACGCCGTGCCCGAGCCGAGCACCGCGCTGGCGGGGTTGCTGTTAGTCGGCGGCCTGCTGCGGCGGAGACGCTGAGGCGTCCGTTAGAAGTTGTTTGTTATGGGTGATTTGTGGAGCGTGCGCGATCATGCGCCGCGCCCTTGCACCGCCCATGCGGGCGGATAAAGTGCGGCGGTCACAGACCGCCGCCACAATGCGACTGACCTCCGCCCACGGATCACTGATTACCGGGCACTTCCAGATGGTGCGGAGGCATGATTACAGGAATGGTTTCGCGCCGATTGCGGCGATAGATCCGGAAGTCGCCATCGACCGTGATGACCGGCAGTTCCGGGTTCAGTTCGCTCATGCGGATCAGACACAGATCCGCTAGGTCGGGTTGGCGGTCGGCATAGCGCCGCGCCAGTTCCGCAAGCTCGCGGCGGTGGCTCTCAAGGTCGAAGGCGACCCGCACCAACCCTGTTTCGATCAAACGCAGCACCAAGCCGCTGTTTTTGAGATGATAGGCGGTTTCTGCCAACACGCTCTCACATGTCAACAGAGGCTCGAGAATGTGTTCGGCCAGCGCATAGGCCCACTGGAAATAAACATCCCGCCGGTTGGCGTAAGCCACCAGGAAACCCGTGTCCGCAATCCCCCTCATGCCTCAAACCCTTTCTTGCGGCTGAGGTCGGGCGAACCCTCGACACTCCCGGCCAAATCCAGAAATGGCTGACGCGCCCGTTGCGTGCGCAAGCGCTCCAATTGCTCGCGCACAATCCGCCCCTTGGGAATACCGGTCACCCGTGACTCCTCCGTCAGCCAATCCTCCAGTTCCTCCGGCAAGCGAATGGTAATTGTGTTACTCATGGACATATCCGTACCACCGCAAGCGTCTTGGTGCAAGACAAATGTCTTGTTAGCTTATGAAACCAACCTCCTCACTCCCACCGAACTCCGTCCCGCCCGCTTCCCAGGCGCGGACACCCCAGAGAAGATTCCCGGGGGTGAAATAATCCGGAATTTCCCGTAACAATCCGCGCGGAACGGGTCAGGGGCTTGGTGAATGCCTAACCATGACACCTGAGCACCCCACCACCGACGATTCCCGCCCGCTTTGCCCCGCATGTCATGCCCCGCTTGGGCCGCAGGACACCGCCGCGTTGTGCCTGACCTGCATCGCTTCCGGTCTGGGCAGCCCTGAGGCTCTAACGCCTTCAGGCGAACGCCCCTCGCGGCCTTTTCCGCTCGACAAAATGCCTGAAATTCCATGAATTCCAACGACTGACCTCCAATCCTGTCCTGGGCTTTCCCATGCGCCGCCACCCTCAAAGCACTTTCCCGGCAATTCGGCAGATTTCCGCAGTGTTGTTCGTTGCCTTGGCAGCGCTGTTGTTAGCCAAGCCACTGGCCGCGCAGCCGGTCAAGGGGGACCCGGACAAAGCGCCGTTTCATCCCACGCGCATCCTCGTGAAGCTCAAGGAGGGCGAGCCGAAGATCGCGCAACAGCCCGTGTTGCGGCAACACGGGCTTAAAGTCCGGCACCAGTTCAAGGCGCTGGAGCGGCTGGCCGTGTTGGACCTCGAAGACGACGCTGAAGTCAAGGCCACCAAGGCGCTCGCGCCTGAAGTTCGGGCCCGGCGGCTCCAGGAGCGAATGACGGCGCTGCGGGCCACCGGGCGCTTCGAGTATGTCGAACCGGACTACATCCGCACCCTTGACGGGGTGCCATCCGATACCGCCTTCGCGGATGGCACGCTGTGGGCGCTGCGTAATACCGGCCAGAACAACGACGTGGCCGGCGCCGACATCGGCGCGGTGGCGGCATGGGACATCACGACCGGATCTAACGACGTCATCGTGGCGGTCGTGGACACGGGCATCCGTTATACCCATCAGGACCTGGCCGCGAACATCTGGCGCAATCCGGGCGAATCCGGCGGCGGCAAGGAGACCAACGGGATCGATGACGACGGCGACGGCTACATCGACAATGTCCATGGCATCAACCCGTGGAGTCCGGACCGTGCCAAGCTGCCGCAACTGAGCCGCGATGCGTCCGGCAATCTGATCTTTCGCTTCCGGCGCTCCACCTCGGCTACCGGCACGGACTACGCCATCCTCAATTCAACCACCCTGCAGCCCGGTTCGTGGCGGCCACTCACCGGAGTGCCCGTGACCACCACCGATTTGGGCAACGGCATTCAAGAGTTGTCGATCACCGTCCGCGTGACCGGGGAGCAGCGGTTCTTCCGACTTCAAGTGACGCAGGCCGAGCCCCTGCAAGCCTGGCGGCAAGCTCATTTCGGCAGCCCCGCCAACAGCGGCGACGGCGCGGACCTCAACGACTGCGACCGGGACGGGCTCCCTAACATTGTCGAATTCGCCTGCGGCCTGGACCCGAAAACCACCAGCGCCGGCCGGCTGCCGCAGGGACGGATGCTCGGGGACAACCTGGTGATCAGCTTGGCCCAGCCCGTCGGCGTCAGCGGCATCACCTACGGCGCGGAGTGGAGCGCGACGCTGCGGCCCGGCACTTGGACCGCAGTGGCCGACACCGGCACGTCCCCGCAGCACACGTTCAGCGTGTCCAGCGACACCCGACCGAAACTCTTCATTCGAGATTTCCGAGCACCGCCGGACCTCTGGGACCAAGGCCCCGGCATTGCTTGGCCCACCGAAATCCAACGCGAAGACGATCAAACACTGGTCCTCGAATCCACCCCAAAAAAAACCGAGCCATCTCACTCCAAGAATTCCGCTGCCGGAAAAAAAGATCACGCGCTTTGCAGATTCCCCTTGGCAACGGGCGAGAGGGTGCCTATTTTCGCGCTTGAGAAGATTTCCCATGAATCCACCGACCATGCCAAATTTCTGCCGTGATTCCGCCGACCCATCGCCCCGGACGGCGCTGGCGGCACATTTTTCAGCTTTTCAGCGTTTCAGATTTTGATCCCGCCCGCCGGCGGTCCCCCTGCGGGACTGTCGCTTCGCTCCAGTCTATCTCGCCCGCTCGGTTCGGCTTTTTCCCAGTGACGCCCCCAGTTTCCCGCTCTGCGAGCCCCGCTTTTGCTTTCCCATGCACGCCACCCCGCAAAGCAATTTCTTAGCAGTATGAAATCACTCAAGATCCCCTCGGCACGTACGGGGCGTTGGACGCGCTCCGAAGTTCAGCAGTTGCAGCGAATTTTCGGCTCGAACAGCAATGAACGCCTCGCCCGCATCTTACGGCGGAGCGTTGCCTCGATCCAACATCAGGCAAGACGCTACCAACTGGCCAAGAACAAAGTGTTTGTTAAGAAGCATCGTGGTCAGGGCGTTTACAAGATGCCCCGGTGGACTCCGGAACAGGTGAAAATGCTCCGTCGAATTTACGCGAACCTCTCAAACCTCGAAGTGGCGCGAATTTTGGAACGTTCCGTTGCGAGTGTGGTATCGCAGGCACATGTGCTTAGGTTGCGCAAGTCAGTTCGACACTTGCAAGGAATGGGACGCGAGAACATTCGCGGACGCTGGGAAACCGAAGGCCGCCGCAACCATTGAGCTGGGCGAACCTGAAGGTGAAGGGAAGGGAAGATTGAAGAGTTGCGGTAAAATGATGATGAGTGAGTTGGCCCTGGGTAAGGATCACACCGCTTGGATTGAGGGCTGAAGGCCTGTCCCATGACGCGTCCGAGCGTTGAAGAACCCTTCGAGTTGTGGTTCGAGTTTCCGATTCCACCTTGCTTCACTCCTTGCGGAAACCGGCGTTGACCCAGTCGGCGTGATCGCAGGCGATGCCGTCGCCGGCGTCGTCCACCACAAGGTGGAGCTTGGCGGTGCCGGCGGGCAGCGGGACGTCGAAGGCATGCTGCATCTGTTGGCCGGATTGCAGGACCGGGGACTTCGCCAGCGGCTGCTGCTGGCCGGCGGCGTCCTCGGCGATGACCTGGCAGACGATGCTGGCACGCGCGTCGGCACGCTGACTGTCGTCGATGCCTGCGGTGGCGACGAAGCGCTTCCACTCCGGCTGGCAAGCGTACACGACTTCCGCCTTGGCGTGCAGGCCGATGCCGTCCGGATAGACTTTCCCGGACAGGGTCAACGGTCCGCCGTTGGCCGACTTGCCGATGCCGACGCTACCCCAGCCGGTGGTGGCGCTCAACGGCGTGAGTGTCATCAGACCCGCCGTCGGCTTGTCAGACGGCTTGGTGGTGATGGTAACGGTGGCGGCGGTCCCGCCGCCAAGCGGCTTGACCGCGTAAGTGCATGTCTTGCCCTGGGGGGCCTCGGCGTCGGCGTATGTTAGATCGTAATGCTCCGCGGCAATAACGGATCCATCGCGGCGGATCTCGTAGGAGCTTGCGCTGCCATTCCAGCTCAGCACCACCGGCGCGTCGGCATGCTCCATGCTCGCCTTGATGTCGGTGACCGCCGCGGTGCCGCCTGCGGGCAGCGGCTGGGCCGTGAACTGCAGCGACCATTTCACCTCGCGACTAACAGCCGAGTTGAGGGTCACGCGCAGCAACCCGGGTTCTTCCTTCTGCGTGACGGTCACGCCGGCCGCCTGATCGGCGGCGGACAGCTCAGCGCATGCGGGCTTCCATTGTTTGCCGTCTGTTAGACCGGCGATGCGGAGTTCGTATGGATCGCCGGCGATCACCTGGCTGGTGCCCGCTAGCGTCCCGGTCGCGGCCTCCCATATTTCGTCGCGCAGATCGATCATGCCCTGTGTGACATGGCGCGAGGTGCTCAACACGAGCGGGCGGCCTTCCGCCGCACGCACGGCGATCACGCGGCAGGACTGGGCCGGAACCTTGAATTGAAACACGCCGGCAAACCGTGGCACCAGCTTGTTCTCCCAGAAATCGAAGGCATGATAACTCTGCGCCTTGGGCAGGCCGGCCCACGCGGCGGTGTTTCTAACAGTCCTCTCGGCCTGCTCCCAATTGAACAGACCTAACACATCGCGGCGCGTCGGTTGCCGCGTGTCGGTGACCAGCCACACGAACGGCAGCGGGGCGTCGAAGCAATCCACCGGCCGGGCGGTGGCGCCGTGCGCGGACAGGGTGCGTTTCATGATCTCGAGCCGGTCGGCAGGCAGCCCGGGAATCGAGTCGCTGTTCAGATAGAACTGCCCGCTGAGGGCCACCCACGACGGCCCGAATTGCGCGTGTTTTGGCTCCACGCGCACGTAGCACGGGTCGGGGTCGTTCCACCACACGCGGCCGTTGAGGAAATAGAGCCGCGAGCCGCGGAGCGGGCCGGTGCTGATGCCGTTCCAGCCGGCTTCGTTGTCCGGGCCGATGCGCATTGAATCGACCAGGCCGATGCTGCCGCCCAGGGTGCGCATGTTCTGGGCCACGTTGCAGGCGGAGAAGAAGACGTCGGGTCCGGCGGCCTCGCGCAGCAACCTCAAGCCGTCGCGATACATCTCGAGGTTGGTCTTGGACGGATCGTGGAAGGGCGCGTTGTTGCCGATGCCGTCGTCGCCGTAGCCGTCGTTGACGTAGGCCTGCCCGAGCGCGCCGCCGCCGTAGAGACCGTCCATCTTGAAGTAGTCGAAGCCCCACGAGTGGATGGTCTGGGCCAGTTTCGTTAGATACGCCTGAACTTCGGGGTGTGTGAGGTCGAACGAGGTGCCACCCCAGTAGGTGCTGTAGGGTGTGCCATCGGGGCGCTTCACGAACCAATGCTGGCGGTCCTGGTATTCCGGATCCTGGAAGTTGGCGGAGAAGGGCATGAACCAGATGCCGGCGGTCAGGCCGAGTTGTTTGATCTTTGCGGCCACCGGTTGCATGCCGTGTGGATACGGGCCGTCGGGTCTCACGCGATCAAAGCCGCGGGTCGGACCCTCGAACTTGCCGCCGTCCTGCCAACCGTCGTCGATCTGCACGAAGGAAAACCCGAAGGGCTTCAGTTCCTTGGCGGCGACTTCCGCCAGCTTGATGATGTTAGTCTCATTGCTCGCTCCGCCGCAATACCAGGTGCAATGGCCGGCGACCTGCGGGCGCAGCTTGATCCGGTGCTGGCGGGCCAGCGCGTCGCCGAATTGTTCCTCGCCGAGCCGCGCGTCGTCGAAGACGCCAACCACCAGCGTTTCGAGTTTGGCCGTCGCTCCGGCGGGGACTAACAGGTGGCCGTGGTCGAGTTGCGCCTTGAACCCGACCTTGCCGTCCTTGACGCCGGATAACACCACGCCGCTGCCGCGCTCGTGCGTGAGCCAACCGGCCACCACACCGCGGCGCGTGGCCGGATCAGCACATGCTAGAAACAGATAGCTGCCCGGATTCTTGTCCGGCGCCAACAGCCCGCCGGTGCCCAGCGTGCGCAGCTCGGCGGCCGGCTTGCCGAGGTCGAGCGTGAAGGTGGCGGGCACCACCCGTCGCAGGTCCAGCACTTCCTTGCCGGTATTGAGCCGTTCGGTGCGAACCAAAACAAACGGGAGTTTGGCATAGAGTTCGAGCGAGGCGACGCCGTCTTCCTGCGTCACGACGATTTTCCTGCCCGCGCCGAACACCGGATCGCTGGCAGCCGCGACCTCCGCCTTGACGGCCTTGCCTGCCAGCACTCCGTCCGTTAGAAACACCTTGCCGCCCGGCTTTTCGGCGACCGCGAACGACCCGGCGGCGTCATCATACGTGACGCTCAGCGTATCGTTCCAGATCGTCTGGAGCGCGGCCGAGACGTGGTCTTCGGCAGCGAGGACGACAAGGAGGCCGCAAACAGCCAAGTTGCGGGCGAGGCGGTGGATTGGCACAGGGTGGTTCGTTTCGGATTTCATGGTGATGTGGTGCGGGGACTGAACGGCGCTTCGAAAGCATATTTGCCGGACCCGAGTTCGTGGATCGCCGCGTCTTTTCCGGTGCGAAGGAACTTCACGTCCTTGGCTTCGGCAACAGGTCGGCCTGATTCCGTGATGGCGTCGGGCTGCGTGGTAGGCACCTGGATCGTGGCGGTGGTGGTGGCGGGGATGGTGTAGAGCAAATCAATGCGGTCGGCTTCCTGCAGATATTGAATACCCTCTCGTTTGAATGTTGTCGTTATGTTCTTCATTACGCCGCCCTGCAGTTGCCCTGTAAGCGACCCCTTTGGCTTACGGCATTTTCTCCCCTTTGTCGCACACCGCCCATAATGATTTGCCCATGACCGTAAAGAGAACGCCGTTGGCAACGCACGGCACACTGCTGCCGTGGGCGCTTCTTTCGACAGTGCCAAGAATCTTGAGTGTCTGGTCCGCCGCCAGGATGGTGTTGCCGGCAAATAACTTGCCGTCCGCTGCCAGCAGGGCGGAGTTGATCTGGCCTTGGTCGCCCTGGAGCGCGTAGGTCCAGTATTTCCGCCCGGTATCCGCGTCCAGGCAGTGGATGACACTGGCTTCGTCAATGGCGAACACCAGCCCTGCGGTAACGGCCACCGTGCTCAGTGATGCAGTCATCCCGTCGTAACTCCACACCTTGCCACTGCGGGTGACATCGCCGGTCCGTGTCGCATCGATGCAAACCAGATACCCCTTGCTGTCCTTGCTGCCATGAACCGGATCCCCGCCGATCGCCACATACACCCGGTTGCGGTAAAACACCGGTGTGGCAATGATGTCGCACGGATGCTGCTGCCCGTCCCCCGTGGCCTGGCGCGCATAAAACGGCGCATTCCTATATTCCGGCGGAAGGCAATCGAACCACCAGATCTTCTTCAGGATCGGCACGTCGGGCACCCTGGCGGTTGGAATGGAATCGACGGGCGTGGTGACCGGCATGTCGATCGAAAAACGGAACTCCAGTGGCAGCGCGGGCTTTTGCGTGGAGGAGAGCACGTTGAATTGTTTGGCGTATTGCGCAGGAGAGAGGCCGGCCGTGTCTTTGCCTTTGACGTTGATATAATACACGATCGGGCCGCGCAGCGTGGTGGTAACCCAACGGTCGGGGATGACCTCCGCCGCCGGATCGACCGGTTCGAAGGCATAACAGAAGGCATTCCCGGTGGCAAAGAGGATCTGTGCCTTACCATTCACCATCGCCAGCGACGGCGACGACCATTGCCCCCGCCAGAGCTGTTCGCCAATCTGCTCATCGTCGCGCGCGACGAGCTGTCCGGTATGCTTGTTGAGCACAATCAGGCTGGGGGTCAGCGGATAAAACGGTTTCCCCAGGTTTTTATAGCGCCCATTGCCGGTGCAGGCATACACAAAGTCGCCATGCACCAGAACGGAGCAACTGGCGACATGATCCTGCATGATCTGCATGGCTTTTGCCATGTCATAGCGCCAGACAATGTGCCGGGCGGAATCCGCGCCGCCGGCTGCGGCGGACGGATCGAGCCAGGATTTCAGATCCAGGCACATCACCTCCGGATACGGTGCCACAAAATAGAGGCGGTCGCCCTCAACGGTTGGAGTCGAACACACCCCGAAGTTATCCGTTTTTGTTTTCGATGGACCGCAGACAAACGTTCCCAACTCCTTCCCGGTTTCCTCATCGAAGCACAGGATCCTGGCATCGGCGGGCGAATCGCCCGCCGTGCCGATGAAAACCCTCCCTTGACTCACCACCGGGCTGCCGAAGGTATTGTTGTTGAGCTTGGCGACCCATTTGATGTTCTTGGTGGTGGACGGATCCATTTTTCCACCGTCTATTTTCGCGCCGGGAGAATAGCAATCCGGCAGGCCCTGCGCCGTTTCGGAGGCCATATTGCGCGACGGCTGGCCACCCCACGACGGCCAATCCGCGGCACATACCGCGGTTGCCGCGAGAACCAGGGACAGGAGCACGCTTCCTGACAACACCAAAGACCCGGGAGAAACTCCGGCAACCATCTCCCTTGACCCGGTTGAGGATCGCGATTCAGTTTTCATACATCATGCATAGGATACAATTATTCTTACCCTTGGTCCACCCGCTTGTTCGGCGCGATGGGGGTGATCGACCAAGCGTAGCCGACGAAGTGTGGGGAGGAAGTGTGGAGAGGAAGTGTGAGTTGAAGAAGCGGGGCTGCCGGTGCGCACCGGCAGCCCCGCGAATCCGGAGAACCCCCATAAACTCCGGAAAGCTCACGCATCCCACTTCCGCCACTGCGGCCATTGCTTGGTGATTTGACATCCCGGATTTCAGATTGCGGATTTCCGGTCTTGCTGCGTTATGGCGTGACCACCAGGCGGCAGAATTGCTTCTCCGCGCCGTTAGGCAGGGTGTAGATCACGAAGCCCGGGTTGCTCGTCGTGTCAATGTCGCCAGAGGCGGCGGGCATCCAGTCGGTGAGGTTGTCGGACACCTGCACCTCGTAGGAGGCGACATCATTCACATAAGGCCAGGTGACCTTGCCGTCCACGACACCCGGATTGGTGGCCAGGCCGTCCATGCCCATGAAGTAGGCCACGCCGTTGGCGACGCCGTCGTGGTTGGCATCCAGGCCGGGGTCCTGGCCGTTGGCGTGGTCGGTCGCCCAGCCGGTGTAACCGGTCGCGGCGGAAGCCACTTGAACAATGATGCCGGCGATCGTTCCCCGCATTTGACTTGCGCTGCCGTTGCCTACGATCTTGATGATGTCATTCGCATACGCAGCGACCGTCGTGCCACTCCCAACCTGACTGCCGCCTCCACCCCAAGCAGGTTGAGAGCCTGGGACCACGAAGGTCTCGAGCAGTGTGTTGCTGCTGTCTTTCAGACTGGGCGTGGTAAAGCCATTTGCGGAGTTGTCGTTGCAGGCCATCACGACCGTGACCTTGTATTGGGTGGCACCGGTCGCGGTCAGCCAAGCGCTCAAGCCACTCAACGTGATTGTGGAGTTTGAGCTGTCGAGGTAGCCCCGGTAGATCTGATCGTCACCGGTGGCAGGAGGTGTGTTTGTGATGTAATAATTACTGCTCACCCCACTCATGCCGACCGTGACTCCACTCGCCAGGAAACCACCGCTGAACACATCGGTTTGCGTCCAATCCGCCTTGTTGACGCCAAACGCGGAAGTTGCGGTTAGCGGGTAGGTGCCGCCATGGAAATTGACCGCGATCACGGTGGGCACCGGCTCATCGTCGGTGATGGTGAAGGTCTGCGGAGTGCCGCTCTTATCGGCGTTGACCGCGTAGTCGATGTCCACCACGATGGTCTCGCCCGGGTCATAAACGGTGTCCTGCACCGCTGTGAGAGTGACGGGCACGGTGCAGGTGGTTGCTCCCGCCGGGATCACAATGCTGGTGCCGTCACGCGTGTAGTCGGTGGTCAGCGTTGCGGTGCTCGAGAACCACAGGTTCACCGTCACCTCCTTATCAGTCGGTGCCGAGAGCGTCGCGGTCACGGTCGCCGTGCCGGCAGCTTCCGCGATCGTCGGGCTGGACTGACTGAGCGTCACGGTCGGTGGCGCAGACGACGGAACCGCTTTGACAATGACGGCGGCAATGGACGACCTCTTGCCAGTTGCAGTGTTGTTGCCTACGATCTTGATGGTGTCGAGCGAATACGCGGCCGACGTGCCATTCCCAACCTGGCTACCGCTGTTCGTACCCCAAGTGGGTTTGTAGGCGGAGATAGAGAAGGTCTCGAGCGTTGTGTTACTGCTGTTTTTCAGACTGGGCGCAGTAAGGCCGTCGGCGGAGCTGTCGGCGACCGCCATCACGACCATGACCTTGTAGGTGGACGCACCGGCCGCGCTCAGCCAAGCACTCAAACCACTCAACGTGATCGACGACGAGGTTTGGAAGTTGTCGGCGGTGTAGCCCTTGTAGATCTGATCATCACCGGTGACGGGAGTGCCAGCGATGGCTTGATTGCTGCCCAGCCCGCTCAGGCTGACCGTGACTCCACTCGCAAGGAAGCTGCCGCTGTTTGCATTGGTTTGCGTCCAATCCGCCTTGTTGACGCCAAACGCGGAAGCTGCGCTTAACGAGTTGGTGCCGCCATAGAAGTTGACCGCGATCGCGGTGGGAACCGGATCATCGTCGGTGATGGTGAAGGTCTGCGGAGTGCCGCTCTTATCGGCGTTGACCGCGTAGTCGATGGTCGCCACGATGGTCTCGTTCGGATCATAAACGGTGTCCTGAACCGCCGTGAGCGTGACGGGCACGGTGCAGGTGGTTGCTCCCGCCGGGATCACGATGCTGGTGCCGTCGCGCGTGTAGTCGGTGGTCAGTGTCGCGGTGCCCGAGAACAACAGGTTCACCGTCACCTCCTTATCAGTCGCCGCCGAGAGCGTCGCGGTCACGGTCGCCGTGCCGGCAGCTTCCGCGATCATGCTGCCGGACTGACTGAGCGCCACGGTCGGCGGCGCAGGCGATGGAACCGCTCTAACAATGATGCCGGCGATAGGCCCCCTCTTGTTGGTCGCGGTACCGTTGCCTACGATCTTGATAGTGTCATCCGAATACGTGTTGGCCGACGTGCCGTTTCCAACCTGACTGGTGGTCCCACCCCAAGCGGGTTTGTAGGCGAGGACAGTGAAGGTCTCTTGCGTTACGCCGGCACTGTTTTTCAGACTGGGCGCAACGAGGCCATCTGCGGAGCCGTCGTTCACCGCCATCACGACCGTGACCTTGTATGAGGAGGCACCGGCTGTGGTCAGCCATGCGCTCAAGCCACTCAACGTGATCGTCGCGCCTGAGCTGTCGAGGTAGCCTCGGTAAACTTGGTCGTCACCGGTGGCAGGAGGAGTGTTTGTGATGTAATAATTACTGCTCACACCACTTATGCCGACGGTGACTCCACTCACCGTGAGGCCGCTGGTTGTAGCGGTTTGCGTCCAATCCGCCAAAGCGACGCCAAACGCGGAAGCCGCGCTCAGCGGGTAGGAACTGCCATTGAAGTTGATGGCAATCACGTCATTAGCGGCGCGGGCGGCCGGGGCGATGGCCAGCGCCGCGGTCACGGCGAGGGCGAGGGTGCCGTGCCGGATGGAACTGCGGGTGCTTTGGATCATGCTGGTGTTTGGGTTCATGCCGGTGGGTTGTTTTGGGGGCTCAACAGCTCCTATTCTTCGACCACCACGCGGAACCCGACATGATAGACGCGCTGCCAGGTCGGGAAGCCCAGGCGGAACGACGAGGTTGAGCGCAGTGGCCGGTCGTGCCACGACCCGCCGCGAACCACCTTTTTGCTATCTATCGAAAGCCCGTTGCGACCATCGGTGTCGGTGTAGGGATATGGCTTGTAGTCCGACAATGTCCATTCGGCCACGTTGCCGTGCATGTCATACAATCCCCACGGGCCCGGCGTGTATTTGCCGGTTGGGGCCAGGTGCAGCACGCCATCGTTGAAACGCGCGTCCTTGAGTTCGAAATCCTCGTTAGGGCCGGGATTGGGGATGGGTTGCGGATCGACACCCGAGACGGCCATTTGTTTGACCGTGACATCGGCCAGGTTGGCAAAGCCGGAGAAATCCGTGTTCAGATCGCCGTAGGAGAGAGGCGTGTCGGTGCCGGCGCGACAGGCCCACTCCCATTGGGCCTCGGTTGGCAGGGTGACATTGCGGCCGGTCCTTTGGGAGAGCCACTTGCAGAATTCCATGGCTTGCTGCCAGGACACGCGGATCACCGGGAACTCGGGATGGTTCATGTCATAACCCGGCTTGACCTGGTCCTTGTAATGCATGTCATAGATGCCGTTCTGATAGTCGGGATCGAACTGCCGGTATTCCCCGAGGCTCACTTCCCTGGCACCCATCAGGAACAGGGTCTTGATGGTGACCGGCGTGACGGGTTGCTCCATGGGTGACTCCGAGTTGCTGCCCATCAGGAAAGTTCCCGGCGGAATGCACACCAGATCCAGTTTCACATCGTCGCCCAGATCCAGTTGGGAGGTGGCGTTGGCGCCTTGCATCGTCTTGGCGGTGGTGGCGGGGAACGGCCAGCCCGTGGCCGTCACCGCGGGTTGCTTGCCGACCTCCGTGAGTTGCGGCTCCGGCTTGATGAAGATTGCCGTCTTCTGGTATGGATTGAGGATGGTCTCGGTGTCCGCATCAGCTTCCGTATAGTACTGCTTGTTGAGTTCATGCTGTCGCTTGAGCACGTCCTGGCCCGCGCCGGCCTCTGTCCACGTGCCATGGTTTGGCGCGTTGAGGTCAATCCATGTCACCAAACGGTCCCAGGCTTCGGCGTCAAGCTTCACCTTGTAATGGCCCTTCTGTAGCATCTGGATGAGTTCACTGGTATCGGCATGAAACTCGAGCGGCGTGAGCAGATGATAATTACCCTCCGGTCCGTTGCGCCGGACATACGGATGAATCGCGTTGTATGACCTGTTAGGTTCCGACAGGTCCGGCTTCGCCCCGGCATTGGGGTCATGACAGCCGACGCAGAACTTGTCGATGACCGGTTGCACCTCGCGGGCGTAGCTCATCCCGCGTGCCGGGCCGTACCAGGGCGTCAACGCGTGCGGCTCGATGCGTTGCGCGATCATTGGTTTGGTGGGTGGCGCCGAATTCTGGTTTTCATGGCAGCCGACGCAGGAGAGGATTTCGCCCGGCATGCCGAGCGTCCAACTGCGCATGAGGGCGATCGCCTTGCCGTCCTTATCCAGCGGTTGGATCGACACCGGCGTGTTGGCCGGCACCTTGAAGGCGGCCGAGCCATCGGCTTCGATGGGGGCGGTGCCCAGGATCACATGCTGGTCCCAACCGGCTTCCATGCCCATTGCATAGTGGCCGCCGCAACGCCGCGGGCTATAGACATACTTATAGATGCGCAGGGATTTGGCGGTGCCGCGCGGGACGCCCGCCAGGCCGGGGCCGGCATAGACATCGGAGATGAGCATGGTGCACTCCTTGCTGTCGGGTTTCACGCGGTCGGGAATGGCGGGAGGTTGCACCGTCTTGCGGAACGGCACCGGTTCGAAGAGCATGGTGCCCTCCTCCTTCTTGAGGAGCACGAAGTTGTCGAAGCTATCTACCAGATAGATAGCCCAGCCGCCCTTGATATTGCAGGATGCCAGGAAATACTTGTCGCTGAGCGGATAGGGATGGAGGAACCGGGGATGGGAGCCATCGACCAGGGCGTCCTTGGTCACGGCCTCGACCTTTTTGCCGTAGCCGGGGATGCGCTGCACCGCGCCGTCGGCCTCGAAGGTGCCTTGGGCGGCATCGAAGAGGATCATCTCACCTTCGCGTTTCACGCCGTGATGACCGCTGATGATGCCGACGAACTTGGTGGCGGAGCCGGGGATCGGCCGCGCGTAGAACAGCGAGTTGGGCCAATAGGAATTGCTGCCGTAGAACGCCTTCTGATCCGTGCCGTCCGGATTCATGCTCATCAGGACGCGGCTGAAGTAATGCGCCGAATCGGTGTATTCCCACCGCAGATACATGACGCGTCCGTTGTTGAGGACCACCGGATACCAATCATTGTCCTGCTCGAAACAAAGCCGACGCACGCCGCTGCCGTCGGCATTCATGAGGTGAAGGTTGGCGACATAATCGGCGCCGCCGACACAGGGGACGCCCACGTAGCCGAGCGTGCAGTCGAAGATGATGCGTCCGTCCGGCAGATAGACCGGATCATAACAATCGATATCGGCACCCATGTCCGGCGACACCCGGCGCAGGCCGGTGCCGTCCGCCTTGATTTCGCAGATTGCCCAGGAATTGTCGGGAGCGAGCGAGGAGAAGAGGATTTTGTCGGCATTGAAATGCAGGTCGAAATCGCCGACAAACTGTTGTTTGTCAGGTCGATAGAGTGTCTTCAACTCCCCATCTAACAAAGGACTGAGGACCGCGAGTTCGTTATCGAAGGACTTGCCGAGGCTGGAGTTGCCCTGCCAGTTGGCGGGCATGGCGGAATCGCCCTTGCGGCGCACCAGAAGCAATTTGTCGAAATCGAGCAAGGGATTGGCCAGCAAGGCCTCGCGCTTGAGGGTATCGAAGGCTTTGGCACCATCGGCGGTGGCGATGGTGGGCTCGAGTTCCTCGAGGCGTTTGAGGAATTCGTGGCCCTTGGGATAGCGTTGGCCGTTGGCTTTGATGAGGTCGTTGATGGCGAGGCGCAGGGAGTCCGGGGTGCCTTCCGAGTCGGTTCTGGGGCTGGAGGGAGACGTTGCGGCGGAGGCGGTGCCCTTGGGCACCTTGGTGCCGAGCCACGCGCACTTCGGACTGTCCTGGATCGACAGGGGAATGGCCCCCGGCCCGGCCTTGTCGCCGCTCGCCCCCCAGACCACTTTGCGATTGTGGTCCAGGATGGAGACCCGGAAGCCGTCCAAGCGGGATTCAAAGCCAGTGCGGTTCCAGAGGACGATCTTATCGATGGCAAACGGCTTGCCGAGATCCACCTCCCAGGTCGGATCGGTGACATTTTCGGCGCTGTGGGTGATCGAGTTGTTTTCCCACATGCCATTGGTGTTGCCGTCCACGGCGCGTTGGGCGTCGGCGCCGAACCCCGTGCTGTTTTGGACTGCGGGCTTCTTCACGGCCACATTGGTTGCGCCGCTGAATACCTGGACCTCGGCAAGCGACAGGGTTTTCCCGTTGCCCGGCAACTGGACTTGGACATAGCGCCCCTCGACGGCCGACGGCGCTTGCGCCCCGGCCGGCGCGGCCAGCAGCGCCACCAGTGCGGGGATCAGCGGCCAGCATCCGGGTGCCGCTCTGGTTCTCGTGGGCTTGTGGCTTTGTGTGATCATCATGGTCTGGCTGTCTTGGTTGTTAGGAAAGCGGGGGAGAATGCCGTAGAGGGATACGTGCGGCGGCCGGGCGATCTTTCGGCAACGTTTTGCTCGACTGTCTGATCCTGGAAAGCAGCGGCCTGCCGCGTGTTGGCAAGGTGGCGAGTGCGCGGATTCTCGACCTGTGTGACTGCGGCCATCATCAGGGTTTGGTGGCCTGGCACACGCTGCCGATCATCAGCTACTACCACGGGCGGCAAAACCCGGTGGAGCAAACCGCAGCCTCATGACACTTGATCCCGAAGGCTAGCGAGTGGGGCTTGGAATTCGCCCGGATGGGCTAATTGCAAGGGTTGGCGGGCGATGGCGCGAGCTGGCGAATGGGATTAGCCTGTGAAATGAAAGTGACACCGTCCCTCTTGTCAAAAGCACCCGAGTACAGGCCGACAAGCGTTGGGTACGACCGCCTAAGACAACCACGGATTAAAGGATTTCACGGATTACACGGATGAAGAATTAGGGCTGGGATCTGGGCGGGACTTGAGGGGATGGATCGGGGAAAATGAACCACTGATGGCTGATTCAACTGATTCCATAAAGAATTTTCAACCGCTGATCACGCTGATCACGCTGATGTTTCGGGAAAAGAAAGCCCTCTTCCATCCGTGTCATCCGCGCGTCATCCGCGGTCAATCCAATCCAAAGAATTTCGTCAATCCGTGTAATCCGCGTAATCCTCTTCATCCGTGGTCTTCTTCGTCCCGCTCCACCCTTCAAGCCCCCAACCGGAGGACGGTTGATTTCCCCTAAAACACAATCCTAGGCCATGGTTTGTCACTGTTGGCAGATGAGGGTGCCGGTTCCTTGTTCCTGCCACCGGCCACGCGCGGCGCGGCGGTCATGACGGCGGAAAAAGGCGTGCAAGGCGCCCGGCTCCTCGATGCTGAGGGCTCGGTTGCGGCAGCGGCCCGCCAGGCGGGCGTGAATGAATCGACGTTGCGCCAGGCGTTGCGCGGCGGACGTGTCGTCAGAACGCCAGCGCCGGACGGGGCGGTGTCCCAAGACCGGGCGGGGGGGACGAACAAGTCGGAGCGGAGCCGCTCGGACGCGGCGGTGTGGCGCTGCGCTTCCCACCGCACTCCATACTCGCACCGCACCTGCGCAGCCAAAGTCTGGAGTGCGGTGGGAAGGGCGCAGCCCGCCACACCGCTATGGCCAAACCGTTAGAGCCACGGGGTTCCCACGCGGCACGCCGAAGATTTCAACATTCAACATTCAACTTCCAACATTCAATGAACAAGTAAGAGCAAGACATAACACCGCAGCGGCACTGCTGCCACCCGCAATCCCATGCGCGGATGATTCACGAATTCGTCGGAAACGCCAGAAAAGTGCCAACTCATTTTCCGCCGGGATCAGGAACGGTGAGCCTGCTGCGGCATGGCACGGGGCGGGACGGGATGGGATGGGGAGCGAGCGAAGTCCTGCCCCGCCAGCAGGCTGGCCCCGGCAAAAAGCGGCAGCAGGCTGCCGCAGTCCACGGGCCGCCAGTCGCAAGACCCCGGCGACCGGTGATGGCCGCCCGCCTGAGCCTATTCCAGGCGGACGGTGAGGCGATAGAACTGCCGCGGCGCGGCGCCGGGCACGGGAACCGTGACGGTCTGCCCGTCGCCGATGAGGGAGAGGAAACCGGTCACGCCCTGCCACGAGGCGGGGTTGGCGAGGTCGGAACTGACCTCGACGAGATACTTCCGCGTCAGGCCGCCATGGCCAGCGCCGGTCGCGCGGCGGGCCAGGAAGGTCAGGGTGAGGGTGTTGTCGGCGGCATGCGTGAGCGCAAGCGGTGGCGGGCTGAAGCTGCGCGGATCGGTGCCCAACGTGTATTCGGCGAGGTTGGTGAAACCGTCGCCGTCCGGATCGACGCCGTCCGCCGCCAGACCGGCCGTGATTTCATCGGCGGTGAAATGAGCTTCTCGCCACGGGATGATCGACTCTGCGGCGATGACCAAGGTGCCACTCGCCGTTCCCGTGTAGTTCAACTCGGCGAGGTTCGCCACCACCGCATAGCTGCCCACAGCGCTTGGCGCCGCCGGAACCCCGTCGTAAGTTAGATCGACTGCCAGTCCCTCCGGGGTGGTGCTTGCCGAGACGGCCTGCGGGTTTCCATCATAGGTGTGAGTGAGGTTGCCGAGGGTGATGATCGCCGCCGCCGGATGGATGGTGCCAGTGCTGTCGTTGACCACCGTCACCGCATAGTTGGCGCCGCTGTTGCCGTCGTCAATCGTGATGCTCGGAATGATGACCTTGGTGCCCACGCCCGCATTGCCGTCCTCGAAGGCCTGCGCGAGAGTGCCCGTCAGGTCCCCGGCAGCGAGCGGCGGCGCAAGGGTTGGCGTGCCTGCCGCAGTGAGGGTGCCATCGTAGGTCTTGGTGGTGCTCACTGCCGACACCGTGAGCGGGAGCGGCGTGATGTTAGCGGTTAGACCGGGCTGCTGGGTGAGGGTGTAGTTGGCGGTCTGCGCCCCGCCAAGGGTGGTGCCGGTCACCGTCACCGGCTTGTCGCTGCCCACATGCTTGTCTGCAAACGCACCTGCCGCCGTGCCGCCCAGAGTCACCGCGTCGCCGCTGTGCGGCTTGCCGTCGCTGGCGGTGCCGGCTCCCGCCGCCACTGCGGTTAGCAGCGTCGCCGTGCCCGTAAGCATCGCCACCGCCGTGCCGTCATACGGCCTGTTAGGTGTGCCCAGACCACTCCCAATCAGCATCTTCGGGGTGATTTCCACCGACCCGGTGGCACCGGTCAGCGTGTAATTGCCGGCCGCCGCGCCCGCCAACGCCAGGGTGCCAGGCGTCACCGTCCGGAAGGTGGCAATCGCGCCCGACCAGGTCGTGGCGCTACCCAGCGTGCCGGCGGAACCCGCGGCTCCGGTTGCCGTGGCCACATAGTCAAGCGCATAGACCTTGTCACTTGAACTGGTCGTGCCCGACTGGGCGTTGGCGAACGAGGCAAGCGAACCCGAGTTCACCGTGTAGGTATAGCTGCCGCCGCCCCTGAAGCCGATGCCGCCAAACCACAATTCATTGGCCTGAGCCGTGGTTGTCGTGGTGCCGGTGCTCGCCGGGGAAGTGGTGCCGTTGTTGGAGGCCGTCGTGTCCAGCGGGTTGGACGCCAGGACTCCGCTATATTCCGCGACCACTGCGGCGGCGGCGAAGTTGCTTGCGGCCAGGTTGATGGTTACACCTGCCGCCGCCCCCTGGACGTTGGGGGCATACCAGATTTCCGTCGTCGTTCCTGCCGTCCCAGCCGATTGTTTCGCACGCACCCAGGTTACCCCGCCGCTGGCGGTGATGCTGGAGACCGTGCTGATGCTCGTCCTGCGGGTGGTGACCACCGCGAGCAGGGTGTTCCCGCTCGCGGGCAGCGCATTCAGGGTCACCGTGAAAAAGTTGGCGCCGGTGGTGGTGCCCGTCTTGTATTGCACCCGAGCTGCCGCAGCGCCGGTGGCCAGCGCTTGCGAGCCGACCTCCTTGCCGGCCAGGTTGGCGCTGCCAGTCAAGGTGAGATTCGCGCCGTCGAGATTGTTGGAAACAGCCAGGACGCCTGCCGCCGCCACCGCCGTCGCGTCATAGACCCGCGTGCCGGTCAACCGCACCGGCCGCGCGGTGATGCTGGCATTGGCCACGCCGGGTTGGGCCGACAACACATAGTTGCCGACGTCGGCACCGCCGAGCGCATAGCCGGTGGCCGTCACGGCCTGGCTCCCCACGTTGGCGCTGGCAAAAGCACCGGTGCCCGCCATGATGGTCACGATTTCCGTGCCGAGCACGCCTCCGGCAACCGTGCCACCTGTTAGAACGGCGCCAGTGGTACCATCATACACCTTGTTAGCCGCCGTCACCCCGGTGATGGTCAGCGGCTTGGCGCTCACCGTATAACTGAAAGCGGCGGAGGTGCTGGGCTCAAACGAGGTGCTGCCCTGGTAAGCGGCCGTGATCGAATGAACACCCATGGCGAGCGTGGTGGCACTGGTGGTGAAGGTCGCCAGGCCCGCACCCAGCGTGCCGCTGCCTAACTCGGTGGCTCCGTCCTTGAACAGCACCGTCCCGCTCGCCGCAGGGAAGACGGTCGCACTCAAGGTCACCGCCGTCCCATAAGAACCCGTCGCGACGGGTGAGGAGGTTAGGGTCGTCGTCGTTGGCGCGGGCGCCCCGCCAACCGTGATGGTCACCGAGTCTGACGCCGTCGCCCCCAGAAAGTCGGTCACGGTCACGGTATAGGTCGTGGTGGTGCCGGGGCTGGCGCCGGGGTTGGCCACCGTCGCACTCGTCAGGCCCGTGCCCGGAGACCAGTTATAGGTATATGGAGCGGTGCCGCCACTGGCCACCGGGCTGCCGCCGAGGGTCGCCGGGCTTACGGACTGGTCCGGGCCGGCATTGGCCGCCAAGGCCGCCGCCGTCGCCTGCCGGTAGAGCTGAAGACCGTAGAGACCGGGAGTGCTGGTAGGGGTGTTGTCGGTGAATCTGCCGGTGATGCGCCCGGCGGCGGTGGCGGTGAGGTCGGCCCAATTCCAGTCGCCTTCCGCATCCTGGAATCCCGCCACCCCGTTGGCGACGTGACTCAATGCGCCGGTGGAGGCAAACACGACCAGACTATAGTGTGCGTTCGGAGTCAGGCCGGCGAACTCCCAATCGTAGTGATCGCTGGTTATGACCCCATTGTAGAGATAGGGTTGTTCCTGCCGCAGGTTGCCGTAGGCTCCCACCGGATTGTTGCGCCAATCGCCACCGGCGGCCCCCGAGCTGGTGGCATGGCCCATGGTGAATGAGATGGTGGTGGCGGTACCGGTGCCGTTCCTGAGGTTGCTCAGGGACGCGCTGTTCACGTTGGCGTTGCTGCCGCCCACATTCACGCCGTTCCAGGCCCCCGTTTGACCCGTGAAAACCAGGCCCACGGCGTTGTTGTTAAGTGTGCCGGTTAGAACGGTGTCACCCGCATAGGGATTGCTGCCGGCCACCGAGTAGATGAAGTCGATGCTGATGAGATTGGCCGGGGCGTTGGCCTGGGCCTGGGTGCTGAAGGTCCAGGCCGGGCCGGCGACCGACCCGGATTCGTTCCTGGCCACCACCTGCCAACTGTATGCGGTGGTGCCGAGCAGGCTGGCCGGCGGCACATAACTGCTGGCTGCGACATTCGCGGTGGGCGTGGCGGGCTTGGTTTGCGCGGTCACCCACAGATACACGTCATAACCGGTGGCACCGCTGACGTCCGCCCAGTCGAGCGCCGTGTTGACGGCCACGCCGGTCGCTCCGGTAGCGGGCAGCGGCGCGGTGGGTTGCGTCATCTGCACGGCGGTGACGGTCAGGGTCACCAGCGCCGACTGGTCGCTCGAGATGCCATCACTGACCCGGTAGGAAAAGGTGTCGCTGCCCACATAGCCCGTGGTGGGCGTGTAGGTGAAGCCGCCGTTGGAGTTGAGGGCCAGGGTGCCGTGCTGGACGGTGGTGGCCACCTGCGCGGTGAGCGTGCTAACGCTCGGATTGAGATCATTGCCGAGCACGCCGGGCGCGGCAATGACGGACGCCCCGGCACTCACCGTATAACTGTCGGCCACCGGCACCACCGGCACCCGCCCGGCGAAGGAGTTATAGCTCATGTTGCCTTCGGTATCCACCGCCATGACGTTGAAGGGAGAGGCACCCAGTTCCAGGCGGGCCTGGCCGGCATGCTTGCCATAGGTCGTGACGGGAACGGCGGCGAGATTGACGTGCAGGTCGGCGGCGGCGTTCGGGATATAGTATTGGAACACGGCCAGCGGGTACGCCGAGGTGGCTGTCAGATACTCCGGTCCCGCAGTGACGTCAACGGTGGTGTTGTTATACACATGGGGGTCGGCGCTCATCAGGTAGCGGTTCCATGCCGCCAGATCCCGCTGGGTGCCCAGGGTGCCGGCGCTCGACTCGCCGTGGGGCGCGGGGTTGGACGCGCTGTAGGTGAGGGTGAAATACTGCGAGATGTCATAGCCGCCGCCACCCATGATGTTGTTGGCGGAGGTGTCATGCCAGATGCTGTGGAGGCAGTGGATCATCTCGTGGAGGGTCACGCCGGCGTAGGTCGAGTAGGTCAACGCATTGTCGTTGCCCAACTGCGTGGACAGCAGCTTGGTCATCATCTCGGTGGCGTTGGCGGGATGGAAGTTGGTGTAGGCGCCGACATAACACAGATCGCCACTGCCCAAGGCATTGAAAGCCACCGAAGAGAAGGCCAGGTTCTTGTGGAGGCCGTTCTTATACCCGGCGGGGAGCTGGTTCCACACCTCGCCATACATGGCCGTGTTCAGGGCCGTGGCCTGCGCCCGGGTCTGGGTCAACACCAACTTCTCGACGCTGACGTTGCTGGCGGCGTCCAATTCCGGATAGAACGTCAGGCGGCCGTTGCCGGCCCGCTGCTGGTCCTCGGCCATCCAGCTCTGCATGAGCTTGGCCTGCAGGCTGAAATGGACCAGCCAGTCCGGGTCCACCGGCGAGTTGGCCTCGTCGGAGGGCACCACATACCAGACCTTGAAGCGGTAGTCGCTCGCGGTGGGTGGGGTGAAGACCAGGTTGAGCGCGACGGGCCCGTGGCCGTCGGTGATGGTCAGCGTGTTAGTGCCGGGCCGCAGGTCCACCAGGCAGCGGAAGCGGGTGCCATACTTGGTGAACGCAAGCGCTGCCGTGACGGGCGCCGCCGTGATGGTTAGGGTAGCTCCGCCGTCAAAGGTGCCGTCCACCAGCACCATTGAATGGCGCAAGACTTGTCCATCGGTTAGGTTGCTGAACTGCACCGTGGAGGTCCCGGTGTGGAACGCCCACTGGGGTCCGCTGGTGGAACCGTTGCTGTTGATGGCCACCACCTGCCAGTGGTAGTTCACTCCGTTGGTCAGAGTGGCGGGTGGCGTCCACTGGCTCACGGCAACCGTCGCGCTGGCGGTGGCGGGTTTGCTGCCGCTGGCCAGCCAGAGATACACGTCATAGCTGGTGGCACCGGCGGCGTCCGCCCAGTCGAGCGTCGGGTTCACGCTCACGCCGGAGGCGCTGGTGGCGGGGGCCGGCGTGGCGGGGATCGCGGGCAGTGTGCCAAGCACTGCGGTGCCGGTTAGAGATGCGTCGGCGGCACCGCCGGGCAGGTTGGCGGCGACGACATGCAGGGTGGCGGTCTTGCTGCCGGCGGTGGCGGGATTGAAGCGCACGGCGACGATGCGTTCGGCGCCCGGGGCCAGCACGGTCTCGCCGGAATCCTCGCTGATGAGGAATTCACCGGCATTCGCGCCGGCCAACTGGACGCTCGTGATCGTTAGATCGGCGGCCACGCTGTGGTTGACGATGGTGATCTCCTTGCGGTCGGTGGCGCCCAGGCTGAGGCTCCGGGTGCCGAACGGCCAAGTGAGCGGGAAGACCTGGGAGCAGGTGTTCAAGGTCTTGAGCAAGTTGTTGATATCGGTGCCGGCGCTGGCGCCGGGACCGCTGTAAGTATAGGGAGTGTCGAGACCCGAGGCCGGCGTCACGATCTTCACCAGGTGCTCGCCCGCCGCGAGTGCCAGCGGCGTGCCGTCCGCCAGCGGCACCCGGTCGATGGTGATGGTGCCCCCATAACTGGCGGCGAACGTGTAGGCCCCGGTGGTCGGGATATTGAGCGCTCCCGAATAGACGGTACGATGCTCGCCGTCGCCGAAGCGGACGTCCTCCTGGGGTGCGTCGCCAACCATCTGGCCCATCACGCTGCTGACGATGGGGGTGCCTTGCTCGAAGTCCGCGGCCGGGGACGTGCCGGTGAAGAAGTATTTGTAGTGGATCCTGGGAGTGATCAGATAGAACCCGCGGGTGACCGGGTTGCCGAGCGGAGTGCCCGCCGCGTCGAACAGGCGCGCGCTGATCACCGAGGATTGCGTGATCGCGAAGGGCCCGGTGTAGGCGGTGGACGTGTTGGTCGGGAAGTTATACCAACTGTTGGTATAGTTGGTGCCCACCGTATAGCGGATGGTGCCCGCAACGGGGGAGGTCATGGTCACCATGCCGCCCGCGACAAAGCAGGCGTCCTTGGGGTCCACCTGGGTGGTCACGCTCAGGTTCACCGGCCGCATGACTCGCTGATAGAGCCGGTCGGTCTGCTGCTGGCGCATCAGGAAGTTGTCCCAATTGCGGCGCGGCGAGGGTTGCTGGTTCCACGTCGGTTCGCCCAGGGCCGGCATCGACAGGCGCATGGCCGGCACCTCGACCTCGTAAGGGGTTTCCCATTCCATGATGTGGGCGCCGAGGATTTTGTGCTCGCGGCCGGTGAGCGGCAGGAAGGTCGGGGTCAGGTCGGTGTACATGTTATCCGGCGCGCCAATGAAGCGCAGCAGCGGGGTCAGCCGGTTGTAGATGCCTTGTGCGGGCCGATAGAGCAGGCAGCGGTTGTAGGGTGCGGCCCGGCTGGCCTGGCCATAGCCGGCGACATGGCCGCCCGCCGCCCGCATCACGGAGTACCCGCCTTGGGAGGCGTTCTGCCCGTCGTCATAGCCCCAGGCGGTATAGACCAGGTTGGGCCGCATGTCATAGCCCTTGCCGACGGCACCCGGCGCGCTCCACGCCCAGGAACTCTTGCCGAGGGACTCGAGCTTGGCATCCAGGCGGTGCAGATACCAGACCAATCCTTCGCCACCGCTGGCATAGTTGTTAGTGACTTTGCTGGTTGCATAGTAGGGATAGGTTTCAAACTCCGCGGTGGGGACCTCGTCGGCACCGATATGGATGTAGGGCGAGGTGGAGAAGACTGCGGCCATTTCGGCGATGAGATCTTCCATGGCCGTCACGGCGGTGCTGTAGTTGAGGTTGAGGTCGTGCGTGACGGTGGTGCCGCCCGCCGAGCAGAACACGGCAGGCAGGGTTTGGGTCATGAGGGCCGCCCACGAAGGCGTGTCGATCTCCGGCACAATGATCACCCCGCGGTTCTTGGCATACTCGACAAGCGCCGACAGCTCCGCCTTGGTGTAATACAAACGGGAACCAGCCGGGGGCAGATAGAAGCCCGCCGAGCTGTTGCCGCTGCTGGTTTTGCGCAGGGCCGCGAGCGCCGGAAGCTCCGTGCCAAACGTGAACAAACCGTCGGCGCTCATGAACAGATGCAGGTAGGTGACCTTGTACATGCGGTGCAAGTCCACGAATTCATAGAGGGTTTCCAGTGGATGGAAGAAGCGCCCGACATCCCACATCACGGTGCGCAACGGTGCCGCCGCTTGGTCCGCAATGAGCATCTGCGGCACCTTGGCCGGCGTGCCGGACGTGTCGAACGCCTGCAGCAAGGTCACGGAGGCCCAGGCCACCGCCTGATAGTTGCCGCCGGACAGCACGATGTTGGTGCCATTCACCTCGAGCGTGTAGGCCTCGCCGCTCAGGTCCGGGTTGAAGCGCAACGCGATGTCGCCGGCCAGGGCCGGGCCCTGCATTGTCGTTAGGCCAAGCCCCGCAGCCATGAAAAAGTCCCTGGCCATCACCTGCGCCAGGGGCAGGAGCTGGGCGTCCTCGGCCACGATGCGCGTGCTGGAGGTCACCGTGAAGTCGCCTGCGCCCATGGTCACTGACATCGGCCACGGGACCAGGTAGCCGGGATAGCGCTCGCCGGTGGTGAAGGACCAGAGCGCGCTGTTGGTGGCGCCATTCGCGTTGACGGCCACCACCTGCCAGTTGTAGCGCGAGTTGCCGAGCAGCGGCTGCGCCAGCAAGTGGCGGCTGGAGGTGACCGTGGCGGCCGGGGTGGCGGGTTTGCTCTCGCTGGCAAGCCAGACAAAGACCTGATAGCTGTTAGCGCCCAGGCTGTCGTCCCAGTCCAGCAGCGTTTCCACCAGCACGTTGGTCGCGGCCTCCGCAGGTGCCGGCGTGGTCGGCGCGAGCGGGCGGCCGTCGTCGGTGGTGAAGGACCAAACCGGGCTGTTCATCACGCCGGCCGGGTTGCGGGCGAGCACTTGCCAACTGTAACTGGTGAGCGCCAGCAGAAAGCCCGGCGGGGTGAATTGGCCCGTCGTCACGGTCGCGGTGGGCACGGCCGGCTGCGCCCCGGACGAGGGCCACAGATACACGTCGTAGGTTTCCGCGCCAGCAATGGTGGACCAGCCCAGCGACGTGAAGGTCGGCACGTTGAGCGTGCCGTCGGCGGGCGCGGGCGTGCCTGGCGAGGACTGCGGCGGCTGGGTCCGCGGCAGGTGCTCCAATTGCACGCCGTAGAGACCCAGCGTGGGATTGGGTGCCGTGAAAGTGCCGAGGATCGTGCCGTTGCTGTCGGCGGTGAGGCTGGCCCAGTTCCAGTCCCCCTCGCTGTCGCGGGTGCCTGCCACGCCGTCGGCGACGTTGGAGGCACCCGTGGGATTGCCGTCGCCGCCGAAGAACGTCATCCGGTAAATGCTGTTAGGAATCAGGCCCGTGAAGGCCCAGGCAAAATGATCGCCGGTAATCACGCCGTTGTAGAGATAAGCGGTTTCCGCCCGCAGTTGCTGGGTGGCTCCGGGGGTCCCTTCATTGGGTGAGCAGCGCCAGCCGCCCGCTGCGGTGCTGGTGAGCCCGGTGGCTTGTCCCAGCGCCAGTTTGGCGCTGGTCGCGGTGCCGCTGCCGTTGGTTAGAAACCCGCTGAGGGCGCTGCTTTGATTGTAGGTTCCGAGGTTCAGGTGGTTCCAGTTGCCGACCTGGCCGGAATACAGATTGCCGACGGCGTTGTTCATGGTGGTGCCGGTCAGGACGGTGTCGCCCGCGCAGGGTGCCGTGTGGCCCGACCCGTCGCCCCCGCTGCCGCTCACCACGAAGTCCACGCTGATCAACTCCGGGTTCGGGGTCGCGGAGGTGACGGTGATCGTGGCGGCACAGACGAGCGCGGCCAGCCAGGCGGCTGCCGAACGCTGCCGGCCCGAGCGTGACAAGGCGGGGGGGCCTGCCGCTTGCGCGGCGCGTCGGCTGGTGGGGGAGTGGTGCATGTTTGGTATCGGTTGATCTCCGGAGGCGGGGACGGGGCTTGCCGTGCCGTGCCCGAATGGAATCCGGCGGGAATCTAAGGCCTGATGGCCCAAGCACCAAGCCGGAATGCGGGCCGGTGTGGTGTCCAATGGCTGGACATGTCATGTCACCGGGTAAGGCCCTGGTGATGGCAAGATGGCTAGGCCTCCACGCGTGCCAGGATCCACAGCAGGTCCGAGAGGCGGTTGAAAAACAAGCGCACGGGTTCCGGCACCGCCTCGCCGGATTCATGCAACGCCAGTACCGCGCGCTCGGCGCGGCGTGCCATCGCCCGCGCAAAATCCAGGCCGGCCCGCGCCAGCGAGCCCTCGGCGCCAGGCCGGGCCCAGCCGGTGAACTTCACGCCTCGCGTTTCAAAGCGCCGTGCCTCGGCCACCACCCAGTCCACATCCGCCAAGGTGAGTGCGACGTAATGGTAATGTCCCAGATCCTCGGGCAGGCAGGCGAGCTGGCCCATCAAGCCAATCAGGCGCTCCTGAATCCCATCAATGAGCGCGATCACTACCGCCTCGCCGCCTGCGGCTCGCGCCATGCCCAGCGCGGCATTGACCTCATCCACCGAACCCAAGGCGGCCACCCGCAGCGACGTCTTGGCGATGCGCTTGCCAAACAACAAATCCGTTTCTCCCGAATCGCCCCGGCCCGTGATGATGCTCATGCGCCACACCCTAAGCCTCACCCCGCCAATGTCCACCTCACCTTGCCACGCACGCCAAGAAATCCGCCCCCCGGAATCACCCGCGAAATTTTCCGGCAAGCCGCAACTTTTGGTTTGGCAGCAGGTTCTTTCTGACGTAGCATTCCGCCAGCCATGAACCGCCACCCTCTTCCACCTGACGACTCCTGGGAGTCTGACGCCGTTTGGAAGCTGCTTGACCAGGCACCTCCGAGGGCTGCCGGACCACGCTTTGCCGACAACACCGCCCGCGCCGCCCGCCTCGCCGGCACGCCGCGTGCGTGGTGGCAGCGGCTCGGTGCTCCCATCCCGCTCGTCGGCTTGGGTGCCGCTACCGCCTCGCTCGCCCTTGCGTTCATGGCCCTCACGCATCCGCCGACCCATCCGGCAGACCCCTCCACCGCCAGCAACGACGAAGCGTTTGCTGCCATTCAAAGACTCGCCGAAGCCGAAGTCCTCAGCGCCGCCGTCGATAACCTCGATGACTTCACCGACACCGAACTGGTCTCCCTCATCGGCTTCTGAACGCGAGGCGCTTCAGGCGTGCCGATCTCGGGTTTGCCAAAGTCGGTCGCGCCAGCAGGGCGTCGCTGATCACAAATTGCCAACCACGAATTCCGTGGTATGGGAGGTTGTCTGGCAGTCCCGGTGGCAGCCGCTTGCAGCGTCCGCGCAGCTCCGGGGTCATACCCATCACACCTTGCGGGCCCCGAAATCGCCATCGGGCGCGGCGAACGCGCCCAATGGTTTCGCGAGCTGCAACCCGCTCACACCTTCATCAAATCCGCCTCCTTGGCCACGGCGTGCTCGTCGATCTTCCGGACGTATTTGTTAGTCAAGTCCTGCACCTCATCCTCGAAGTCCTGCTGGCCGTCCTCGGTGACGTCGTTGTTCGCCCGCATTTTCTTGGCCGTATCCATGCCTTCCTTGCGGGCGGCCCGCACCCGGACCTTGGCCTCTTCCGCCAGTTGCTTGATGAGCTTGACCATTTCGCGGCGGCGTTCCTCGGACAACTCGGGGATGGGCACGCGGATCGAGCGCTCGGCGGCGGCCGGGTTGAGGCTCAGTTTGCTCTCGCGGATGGCGCGTTCGATGTCACGGGTGGTGGCCGGATCAAACGGCTGGACCATCAGCATGCGCGGTTCCGGCGAGCTGATCACCGCCAAGCCCTTGAGCTTCATCACGCTGCCATAGGCATGCACATGCACATCCAGGTTTTCGATCAGCGCCGGATTGGCCTTGCCGGTGCGCACGCCGATGAACTCGTGGAGCAGGTACTCCACCACCTTGTTCATGGCGTCTTCCACTTCAAAAATCGCTTCTGCCGGGTCCATTGTGTTAGATTGCGGGGGGGGTTGAACAAATGCGAACTTGGAATCACTTGCGGGCCTCCTCGCCATGCACCAGCGTGCCGATGGGAAGGCCGCGAAGGGCATGGGAGAGGTTGCCTTTCGGGCCGAGATCGAAGATGATGATCGGCACATGGTTGTCCATGCACAGGCTGAATGCCGTGGCATCCATCACGTTGAGGCGCTTCGACAGGCACTCATGGAAAGTCACGTTTTCGTAGCGGGTGGCCTGCGGGTCCTTCCGCGGATCGGCACTGTAAACTCCATCCACCTGCGTCGCTTTGAGAATCACATCCGCGCCCATTTCGCTGGCCCGCAGGGCTGCGGTCGTATCGGTGGAAAAAAACGGGCTGCCGGTGCCGGCGGCGAAAATCACCACCCGGCCCTCGTCAAGCTGGCGCTCGGCCTTGCGGCGGATGAAGGTTTCCGCCACGTTTTTCATTTCGATGGCCGACTGCACCACGCAACCCACCCCGTGGTGCTCCAGCGCGCCCTCCAGGGCGAGCGCATTCATCACCGTGGCCAGCATCCCGACGTAATCCGCCGTCGCGCGATCCATCCCGCGGGCTGAGGCGCTGGCCCCGCGCCAGAAATTTCCCCCGCCCACGACGATCCCGAGTTGCAGGCCGGAGTTCACGCCCTCGCGGATTTCCAGGGCGATGCGATCCACGATTTCCGGCGAGAGATTGTCGGTGGAACCGGGTTCCCGCAGTGCTTCGCCGCTCAGCTTCAGGATGGCGCGTTTGAATGGGCGGGGATCTGGGATATGGGGGCTCATGGGCGAAAGACTGCCGAAAAGATACCCGCAGCCGCCCGTTTGCAAAGGCCAAATTTTCAAATCAGCGTGCTGGGGGACCTGGGGCCACCTCGAATTTCACTCCCAGCTCGCGGAGTGCGGCCTTGCCCTCGTCCGCGCCGACCACCACCACCGTCACTTTGAGCGGTTCCTGTTGCCGGACTTGGTAGGCCTCCAGCGTCTTGCGCAGCGCCATCAGCGCCAGCTTCAACACCTGTCGGCTCGTCAAATCCACTTCCGGCGGAATCGCCAGGGTGGCAACATCGAAACGCACGAGCAAGCCCTGCCCGGTCATTTCCCCTGAGATGTCCACCTTGCACAACACCAGCAGGTTGGCCTCTTTGGCCTGATAGTTCGGACAGTTCGTTGGAATCAAATGCGGGCTGCGGATGGCATCGACCAACACCTCGGGAAACGCCCCGGTCAAGGCCATCGGGCGCGACATCACCGCCGCCTGCAAGGCCTCGCCGATTGCGGAAATCGCCTCATCGCCATCCGTCCCGTGCAGGCTCAGGGCTTCGAAGATCGGCACCATGGTGATGGCCGTGGCCCCCGCGTTCAAGCCCAGGAACCAGCCACCGAGAATCGCCGCGCACAGGGATTTCATCAGCCCAATCAAACACCTCCCGCCCCCACTTGCCAGCGGAATCCGCTGACTGCTGCATCCGGGAATTATGGCCGGGTTTGCGTGCTTACGGGGTGATGACCACCAGGCGACAGAATTTCCGCGGGGCGCCGCCGGGCAAGGTGTAGGTCACTTGGTTCGGGTTGGTCTCGTCGATGCTCGGGTCGGACGGCAGGATGTCCGTCCAGTCGGTGTCGATGAGGTTGTCCGAGACTTGCACCTTGAAGGTGGCCACGGCGGTGGGATCGCGTGGCCAGGTGACGGTCATGACTCCCGCAGTGGTCACCACCGGAGGATTCGGGGTGAAGGTGGAGCCGGTGGCACCCATGAAGTATTCCACGCCGTTGGAGATGCCGTCATGGTCGAAATCGAGGTCAGCCGACTGGCCCCCGGCGTTGGCAGCCGCCCAGGTGTCGAACGCGGTGCCGCCGGGCACCACCACGCTGCCCGTGCCAAACACAAACGTGGAATTCGCGACGGTGTAGGTGCCGGGGCCCATGACCTCGCCGTTCACCGTGAGAGTGCTAACCGTCAGCACGCCGCCGGTGCCGGTTGCCACGTAGGTGCCGGCAGCCAGGGACAGGCCGGCGATGGTGTCGGTGAAGCCCGCGAGATTCAGCCAGGCGCCTGAGGTGACGAGGGAAACGTCCGAGGTGTCGCTGATCTGATCGGCGGCGGTCCATATCACATTGCCCATGCCCGGGAAGTTGCCCGACGGCGTGTTCTGCACCGTGAGGGTGCCGCACAGCGCGTTGCCGGAACTCTTGCCGAGGCTCACGGGGCCACTGTAGAGCACGCTGGTGCCGGTGTAGGTATTGCCCACGCTGCCGGTGATGTAGAGCACGCCGACCCCCCCGGCATGCACCTGCACCACGCCGTTGCCAAAGATCGGGCCGCTGGCGTTCATGGGGTTACCGCCGCCGCTGGCGATCTGGAGCGTGTTTTCATTGAGGTTGAGGGGCACCGAGAAGCCGCCGCTCCACCAGCCGGTGGTGGCGGTTCCAATCAGGCGGCCCGTGTTGCCCGCGCCGACCACGGTGTTGATGGCGATCTCGCCGCTGATGTCCCGGCGGTCCATGGTGGTGAAGGTCCACACCTCACTGGGGGTATTGCCGATGCCGTTATGGGCGACAACCTGCCATTTGTAATCCGTCACGGAGATCAAGGCGGCGGGGAGAGTGTACTCGCTGAGGCTGACGGTCGCGGTCGGCGGATCGGTCCCCGGGATCAGATCCGGAGCCGAGGCAAGCCAGAAATAGACATCATAGCTGGAGGCAAGCGCACAGTCGTCCCATTCGAGCTTGGTAAGGAATGCCGGATTGGCAGTGGTGGACGCGAGCGCGGGGATGGGGTTGATTGGCGTGGCGGGTGGATCGCCGATGACCGGCGGGCCGGAGGCACCCACTTCGATGTAGCCCGATCCCAACACATACCCGTCGCCTGCGATGTAGGCCACTTCCGGCTGCTCGACGCCATTGATGAACAAGTGTGCCACTTTCAGCACCCCAAGCGCCCCGGTTTGCACGGAGGTGCCCGCCACCAGGTACAGGTCGTTGATCGTGTCCGATGAGCCGGCCAGATCCAGTTGGGAACCGGAACGAACGAGGGTCACATCCGAGGCGTCGGCAAGCTGGTTGCTGGCGGACCACACCAATCTTGCCTTGTCGGACCCACCCACGGTGATGGTCCCTAACAGTGCCGTCTGACCGGCGGGATTTGCCAGTTGGACCCAGCCCCGGCGCACCAGAGTGGTGCCCGAGTACGAATTGGTGGCATCGACGGTGATCCGATGGTCCCAGACGGTATCCAGGATCAGCGCACCGGCACCGGAGATCGCGCCGTGAGCGCCAAAGGGTTCATTGCCGCCGCCGCTGTTGACTTCGAGGGTGTTGCCATTCAGGTCAAGCGGCACGGTGAAACCATGGCTGTTCCAGTAGGTCGAGACCTTGCCAACCAGTCTGCCGGCGTTGCCCATTCCGACCACGTTGTTAATGTGGAGTCCGCCATCGATCAGGGGCCCGATCGCATCGCTGATGTCCACGACCAAACCGGATGGGACCCAAGACCAGTTGAGCATGATGTTCGTTGCCTCTTGCGGTGGGGCGCCACTATCGCCAGCCAACTGAATGTAGTAGGTGGTGCCGGCTGACACTGCAATGTTTACGGATTCCTCGGCACCTGAGTCCTGCGGTGTCGGAGGAACGGCAGTCAGAGTGGCGAGCGCCCCCCCCGTATAAATGCCAAGAACCGCGTCCCATTCACCAGCAGAGGGGTTGGTCGAGCCCCGGGTGCTGATTGTAAAAGCGCCGTTCGTCGTACAGGTCCATTTGAACCAGACCGTGTTGGTGGCCTCCGCATAGATACATACGGGTTCGTCCACTTGAAACGTGGCATCTATCGTGGTGTAGCCGGTCAGGCTGCCACTGTCTTCCGGCAGCGCGATGGCATCGGCAAAGTTGTCGTTGGGCGGCGCGGCGGCGCGGGCGCAGCCGAGTGCCAAGCCTGCGCCCGCAGTCACGGCGAGGGCGAAGTGTTTGAGGGCGGCTCTCATGGGGTCGTTGATATTTGATGATTTCATGGCAATTCGACTTTCATTTCATGACACTCTCGGGTGCTTGTTGTGCTGAGCGATTGGGGGATTTGGGGGAGTCTGCCTGGAGCCATCCGGATGCCGGTGGCGGCGGATTGCGCCGCCGCCTGCGGGTCCGTGACTCCCGTGCAACGGGGTGAATTTAGCGGGTTCCTTACCGGGTGCAAGAGAAAAACGGTTTTTCGGGATGTTCAGTGTTTGGACATCAGAGCCACGACACTCCTGTCGTGACGGCGTGGGGACATGCTGGTCGCCCTGCCCATGAACGTGCAAGTACGGCCGCCGGGCGGCACCTCTATCTTCCCATGGGCATTGCGGACGGCAAGGTCCGCGCTCCTTACCACCAGCAATGCCGGGCCGCCCGTGGGGATGGCCCGGCACTCTGCAACCACGTGCGGGTGCTTACGGGGTGATGACCACCAGGCGGCAGAATTTCCGCAGGGCGCCGGTGGGCAAGGTGTAGGTCACCTGGTTCGGATTGGTCTCGTCGATACTCGGGTCCGGGGGCGCGAGGTCGGTCCAGCCGGTGAGGTTGTCGGAGACTTGCACCATGAAGGTGGCCACGGCGGTGGGATCGCGCGGCCAGGTGACCTTGCCGGCGACCACGCCCGAATGGGTGGCGAGGCCAGTCATGCCCATGAAATAGGCGACGCCGTTGGGCACGCCGTCACTATTGTAATCCAGGTCAGCCGCCTGACCGCCCGCGTTGGTGGCGGCCCAGCTTCCGTAGGTGATGCCTGCGCCAGGCACCACCACGCTGCCCGTGCCCGTCACCCATCCGTCGGTTGCGGTGTAGGTGCCGGGCAGCTTGACCTCGCCGTTCACCGTGAGAGTGCTAACCGTAAGCACGCCGCCGGCGCCGGTATCCACCGTGTCGCCGGTTTTGATGGTTAGCCCGCTGATGGTCTCGCTGAAGCCACCCATTTCAAGATGGAAGGCTCCGCTGGTGGCGGTGCTGGTGATCGTCGAGGCATCGTTGATCTGGTTGCTCTTGAGCAGTTGGATGCGGACGGTGTTCCCGCCTGCCGGAATGACGGTGATCGCGCCCGCCAACGCGTCCACGCCGTCGGTCTTGTTCAAAACGACGCGCCCTGATTCGATGGTGACGCTATCCGGGCTGTTGGCCACCGTGCCGCCTAACTGGGGATCGGTCGGCCAACTGGCATCATAGCGTCCCTGCAAGCGGAGGGTGCCCGGGCCGGTGATCGCACCATTGTAGGTGTGCGCGTTGCCGTTGCCGCTGTTGATCGTGAACTGGAAGCCGTTGAGATTGACGTTCGCCCCCGAGGTCTCGCTGCCCCAATGCGACGTCGCATTCGCGGTCAACCGAGCGGGGCCCGCGCCGACGATCGCATCAAGGTTTAGCGTCAGGTTTCCGCTGATGTCCTTGCGGTCCACGGTGCTGAAGGTCCACTCCGGACCGGCGGTATCGCCGATGGCGTTCTTGGCGACCACCTGCCATTTGTAGGTCGCGAGCGAGAGCACCTGTGGGCTGACGGCGTATTCGTAGAGGGCGACATTCGCGGTCGGGGTCCCGGGTTTCGCCTCCGGGGCGAGCCAAAGATAGACATCATAGTTGGTGGCACCGGCACAGACCGCCCATTGGAGCTTGGCGAGGTATGCCGGATGGCTGGTGGCGGATCCGTCGGTGGGGGTGGGAGTCGTCGGCGCGTCGGGTACCGTCGCAATCACCGGCGGTCCGAAGTCGTCAACGTCGATGTAGCCGGTACCCGTGACGAAGCCGCTGCTCGCGGGATAGGCTCCTTTGGGCATGGTGACGCCATTCACGGTTAGCGTTTTCACGTTCAGCACGCCGCCCAACCCGGTCCGGACCTGGGTCTTGGTCCCGCCATCGCCGAGAGTCAAAGCTTCGATCCTTTCGCTGAAGCCCGCCAGGTCGAGGAAGTTCAGATTGGCGTCCGAAGTGGCACCGTTGGTGACCGTCGGCGTGAGCACCGTGATGTTGGCAAGGTCGTTGATCTGGTGGCTTTTCCCCCACAACAAACGCGCCGTTCTGCCTGCGGAGCCGAGGGTGATGGTGCCGCCGGCGGGCAAGGCATCGACGCCGGCGGTTTTGTTCAGCCGGATGAGTCCCTGTTGGATGATGGTACCGCCGGTGTAGGTATTGGCAGTGGTGCCATCGATGTCGTAGATGCTATTCCAGAAGCCGTTGGAATGAGGGCCGTGCATGATGTTGAAGGATCCACTGCCCGAAATCGGCCCGGTCGCGTGATGGTTGTAATTGCCGCCGCCGGTGTTCGCTTGCAGGAGGAAGCCGTTGGTGTCCAGCGGCACGGTGAAAGTGCCGGTGTTCGAGGCCCAGCCCAGCGTGAAATTGCCGAGCAGCCTGCCGCGGTTGCCTGCACCAACAATGGTTTGCAGGTTGGCGTTCCCGGTGGTGTCGCCCGCGACGTCAATGAGCGGCAGTCCGAAGCCGACCGTCACGGTATAGACCTTGGCGAGGCCTTCCGACGGGGTGACGGTATAAGTGACCGGGCTGGTGAAGTTCTGGGATGAACCGGAAGCCGGATCGCACGAGGCCCCGTAGGACAAGGTGTATTCGGGCGACAGCGCCGTCACATCCGTCCCGTCCGGCACATACCAGGCAATGTTGGTGCCTGCAATGGTGGCTTGATTGCCCGGCAGACCGAAGGTCAGGATGTTGGCGCCGGGGGCGGCCTTGGCGAAGCTGACGTCGTCAATACCATACCAGCCGTCGCCACCCCCTGCCCCATTGTCGTCCACCCACAACACGTAGAGCGTCGCGGTGTCCGCCCAGGCACTGGAAAGAACGGCGGAAGTGTTCACCGCGCCCAACGTGCCATAGACCCCGATGCGTTGCCAACTCGACGCCGCCCCGGTCAGACTGCAATACAGGGCATAACCCGCCAAACCGGCATCCTCACTTGCTGCGGCTGACCCGCTCAAGGTGAAGTTGATGGCCAACTCGTTGATGGCTGCTCCCGAGGTGTTTAACAGCGTGGCCAGGAGGCATGTCGCCGGTGTGGTGCCGGCCCGGGTGGTCAGCCTCAACGCGGTCGAATTCCATCTCCCATCCGTCGTCGTGGTGTTGACTGGATCCGCGGTCACCGTGCCCAATATGGTGGGGAAAGTGCTGGCCTCCAGCGTATTCACAAAGGTGTCCATACCCGCCAAGGTCGTGACCTGAGCACCACCGGAGCCGGTGGCAAGCACGGCGGTGGACCACTCGGTGACGGCAGGTATGGTATCGAACGTCAAGATGCCGCTGCCGGAGCTGGAGCCATCCACGTTGATGGCCGCGTGGGTGCTGGTGACGCCGAGCCCCGCCACCACGGCGACAGCGAGGGCGAGGTGTTTGAGGGTAACGTTCATGGGGTTGATGGAACTTGATGTTTTCATGGCAATTGGACATTCATGGTTACATGGTTAGACGCTGGCGCGCGCTGGTGTTTTCCGAATTATTTTTTTTGGACTTTGGGGTTCAGGGGACTTTGCTTGGCAGTGCCGGGATGACGGTGGCGGCGGATTCATTGGCAGCCACCGGGTCGCGGCAACTCCTTGCACGGCTCGGAATTAGCACCGGCAGTGCCGGGTGAAAAGAAAAAAATTGGCCATGGGCGATGTTCAGGTGCATGACCAGCAAGTCAAGGAGTGGGGACATGCTGGTCCCCCTGCCCATGAACGTGCAAGTACGGCCGCCGGGCGGCACCTCTATCTTCCCATGGGCATTGCGGACGGCAAGGTCCGCGCTCCTTACCACCGGCAATGCCGGGCCGCCCGTGGGGATGGCCCGGCACTCTGTAACCACAAGCGGGTGCTTACGGGGTGATGACCACCAGGCGGCAGAATTTCCGCGCGTCACCGCCGGGCAAGGTGTAGGTCACCTGGTTCGGGTTGGTCTCATCGATACTCGGGTCCGGGGGCAGGATGTCCGTCCAGGCGCTGAGGTTGTCGGAGACTTGCACCATGAAGGTGGCCACGGCGGCGGGATCGCGCGGCCAGGTGACCTTGCCGGCGACCACGCCCGAATGGGTGGCGAGGCCAGTCATGCCCATGAAATAGGCGACGCCGTTGGGCACGCCGTCACTATTGTAATCCAGGTTAGCCGCCTGACCGCCCGCGTTGGTGGCAGCCCAAGTGTCGTAGGGGGAAGCGGTGTATGGCCCGCGGATGAGCTGGATGGCGGAGATGCCGTTGTTGTTAGATCCGGTCATGGCAACGGTGAACTCCGGATCATTGAGCCCGGTGAAGACGGTGTGGTTGGTGGGACCGGCAAGAGCGCCGGTTTCCTGCACGAAGCCGACGGTGCCGTAGGAGGACAGCGCCGTGTTGCCGGTGCGGATCGACCTCCCGACGCTGTCATCGAACGAGCCGGTAAGGGTGAGCGTGGACGTGCTCGGGCCTTCGTTGTTAGTGTAGTAAACCACCACCGAGTAGCCCGCACTAACGTAGCTGGCGGGGAGGTTGGAGAAGGTGATGGAGGGTTGCTGGTCCGCGAAAGAGTTCAGCAACTTCTGATTGGGATTGGCACTCTGCCCTTGACTCCAACTGTTGTTGATGGCGAGCGTCCACGCGGTGACACTGGCGCCGCTGGCCGCGCCGCTGTTGTTGTACAGGGCAAACGGCACGGTCCCCGGCCCCTGGCCGATGCCGGGGTGGTTGTTCCATGACACCTGGGCGTACGGCGGGGCGCCGGCCAGGTCGCTCGCGGCCAGGGTGTCGTCACCCAAGCCGTCGTAGTTCCAGCCGATGCTCACTTGACTCGTCGCCACACTGGAAGTGGTGAAATTCCAGACGGGTCCGTTGGTCGGCCCGAAGGAATTGATGGCCTTCACCCGCCAGTGGTACAGGGTGCTCGGGACCAGCAGCGTGGTCGGCAGTAGCTCGCTCGCGGTGGTGACTGCGGTGGGGGTGGCGGGCTCGCTGTCCCCATCCGGCCACACGAAGATTTGATAGGAACTGGCCCCGCTCGCGGCGGCCCAGTCGAACACCAAGATGCTTGGCACTACGGTGGCAGCGTCCGCCGGAGTGGGCGAAGTTGGGGCCTCGGGAACAAAGCCGGTGGTGAAGGACCAGAGCGGCCCAGCGGTGGTGCCGCTGCCGTTCACGCTGTCAACCTGCCATTGATAGATGGTGCCGGCCTCGAGATTGGCGGCAGGCACGAAACCCGGAGTCGTGGTGACCGCCGTGGGTGGCGCGGGCTTGGCTTCCGTGGACTTCCAGAGATAACAATTGTAGCTGGCCGCACGGGCGGCGCTGCCCCAGCCTAACGAGGTGTTGAGCGCCACGTTGGCGGCCGTCTCCGCCGGGGCGGGGTTGCTGACCGGATCGGGTGCCAGGTTGGCAGCGGTGGTGAAGGACCACAACGGTCCGTCGCTGGTGCCCGCGTCGCCCACCGCGATCACCCGCCAGTAGTAGGTGGTGGCATACGCAAGGCCGCCCGGCGGAGTGAAAACGCTAAGCGTCGGAGTGGCAGTGGGAGTCCCGGGTTCAGCATCACCCTCCTGCCACAGGAACACCTGATAGCCGGTGGTGCGGCTTGAATCGCGCCACGCCAAGTTGGTGCTGGTGAGGATGTTGGTGGCGAGGTCGGCGGGCACCGGTGTCGAGGGAACCGTCGGCGGCCCGGATTCCTCCACGATCTGGATGGCGCAGATGCCGTTGTTGCCGCCACCCGTCATAGCCACCGAAAACCCCGCGTCATTGAGACTGGTGAAAACGGTGTGATTGGTGGAGGATGTCGCCGGCTGAACCACGCCCAGCTCCCGCACGAATCCCACGGAGCTATAACTGCAGGAGCCGGTGGGGCCCGTTCGGATCGAGCGGGTGACATGGTCATTGACCGTTCCGGTGAGGGTCAGGGTCGAGACCGTGGGGCCTTCGTTGTTGCTGTAGTACACGACGACGTCATAACCACCGGGGAAGGCCACATCCAGGCCCGCAACACTGATCGAGGGCTGCTGGTCCGAAAAGCTGTTGATCAGCTTGGCGTTGGCGCTGCCCGTGTCGCCCAGACTCCAACTGTTGCCCGTAGTCTGGGTCCAAGTGCTCACGGCGACGCCGGTCGGGGCGCCGGTGTTGTCCTTGAGGGCATTGATAGGCGTGACCGGAGGCCCTTGGCCGGTAGCCGCGGCCATGTTCCAGTTGAACCGGGCATAAGCCCCGGCCCCGGCCACCTCGGAGGCACTCAACGCATCACCGCGGACGTATTTCACACCGACCGCTTTGGGCTGAAAGTTGACCGTCACAATGTAGTCCTGGATGACAAGTGAATCCGCGGAGGTGACGAGGTAATGCACCGAACCACTGCTGAAGTCCTGGAGGTCGCCTGATCCAAATCCAGGCGGGCAGGTTGCGCCGTAGGACGTGGTGTAGGTGGGCGTGAGCGCCGTCACATTGGTCCCGAGCGGGACGCCGACGGAAATACTGGTCCCGGAAATCGTCGCCGGGCCATAGGTTCCGAAGTCGAAGACCAGGATGTCTGCGGCCGGGTGCGGAGGAGTCACCGGCGCAAAGGCCGCGACCGAAAGGGCCCGGCGACTGGTTCCGCTGGTGGTCCAAGTGTCGGTGGCCGTGCTGGCAGGGGTGGTGAGTCTTGTTTCGCGGGTGCTGCTCGCTCCCGCGTGTTGGCTACCCCCACTGTACCAGCGCCTCGTCTGACCGGGTCCCGGAGTGAAGGTGGCACCCGCCGACCCGCTGTTGACGGCGTCCACAAGCCACGCGCCATCGGTCAACGGGGGCAGCGAAGCCGAATAGGTGCTACCAGCCACTGCGCTATAGTTCGTCACCGCTTCGGGTGGTCCCTGAACGACGCCAAACAACGAGACCGCCCCCGCCACGGTGCCAGCGCTAACAGTCCCGGAAAAGGTGACGCTGATGGTATTCGTGCCTTCGGCTGGTGCTGGCAAGTACCACAGATCGCTGGCGTTGGCAGGGGTCGCACCATTGAAGGTGCGGGCACCCGCCACCGGCGCGAGTGCTTGCGCACCGAAGGCCGCACCGGTGACCGTCACGTCCGGATTGCTTTCCGTGGTGATGCCGACCACCAGCATGCGGTCAGTGCCCGTACCCACCGCGTGCGACCATTCGATGGTCGCACCCGTGCCCTGGCTTGCGGAACTGGCCGCATCGAATGTAATGGACGCCCGGCTTGCCGGGGCAACGCCCAACCCCGCAGCCACCGCCACCATAAGCGCGAAGTAATTCAGGGCGATTCTCATAGGGTTGACGATCTTGAATGTTTTCATGGTAACTCGACTTTCATTTCTTTGACGCTCGTGCGTAGGTGTTGTGCGGGGCGATTGGGGGATTGGAGGAGTCTGCCTGGAGCCATCCGGATGCCGGTGGCGGCGGATTGCTCCGCCGCCTGCGGGTCCGTGACTCCCGTGCAACGGGATGAAATTAGCGGGTGCCTTACCGGGTGCAAGAGAAAAACGGTTTTTCGGGATGTTCAGCGTTTGAACATCGGAGCCACGACACTCCTGTCGTGACGGCGTGGGGACATGCTGGTCGCCCGGTTCCATGAACGCACGTTACTACTCAGGTATGGCAGAATCATTTATGGCAGAATCATTTATGGCAGAATCATTTCAGAATTGGAAAGAGTCATTGGATCAACCCCTGTCTGTGCGCATCCGCACGCAGACAGGCCGACCAGTGATGAATCCTCCTCAAGACTCTTGAAAAATGATTCTGCCATAAATGATTCTGCCATGAATTCTTTGGAACCTGAGTAGTAACGAACGCACAAGCAAAGCCGCCGGGGGGGCACCTCGATCCCTACCCATGAGCATTGCGGCCGGGAAGGTCCGCGCTCCTGACCACTGGCAATGCCGGGCCGTCCGTGGGGATGGCCCGGCACTCTGCAACCACGTGCGGGTGCTTACGGAGTGATGACCACCAGGCGGCAGAATTTCCGCGGGGCGCCGCCGGGCAAGGTGTAGGTCACTTGGTTCGGGTTGGTCTCGTCGATACTCGGGTCGGACGGCAGGATGTCCGTCCAGTCGGTGTCGCTGAGGTTGTCCGAGACTTGCACCTTGAAGGTGGCCACGGCGGTGGGATCGCGCGGCCAGGTGACCTTGCCGGCGACCACGCCGGGATTGGCGGTGAAGGTGGAACCCGTGGCCCCCATGAAGTATTCCACGCCGTTGCGCACGCCGTCATTGTCGTGGTCGAGGTCAGCCGACTGGCCCCCGGCGTTGGCGCTCGCCCAGGTGCCGTAGGCGGTGCCTGCGCCGGGCACCACCACGCTGCCCGTGCCAAACACAAACGTGGAATTCGCGGCGGTATAGGTGCCGGGGCCCATGACCGTGCCGTTCACCGTGAGCGTGCTAACCGTCAGCACGCCGCCGGTACCGGTTCGGACCTGGGTCTTGGTGCCGTCATCCGGGAGGATCAACGCGGCAATCGTGTCGCTGAAGCCCGCCAAATCGAGGAAGTTCAGGTTGGCATCCGGAGCGGGGACAGTGACGCTCGGCAAGAGCACCGTGATGGCAGCGGCGTTGTTGATCTGGTCGCTGGCCCCCCAGTACAAACGTGCAGATTCGCCTGCGGAGCCGAGCGTGATGGGCTCGGAGCCGGGCGGCAAGGCATCGAACCCGGCGCTCTTGATCATCAGGATGGTACCCCGTTTGATCACGGTTGGGCCGGTGTAGGTATTGGCGGTGGCGCCACTGATGGTATAGATGTTGTCCCAAGCGCCGCCGGCCGGGCCATGCGTGATGACGAACGAGCCGGTGCCTGAAATCGGGCCTGACGCATTATGGCCGCCATTGCCGCCGCCGGTATCCGCGTCAAGGGTGAAACCGTTGGTGTTCACCGGCACCGAGAAACTGCCGGGTCCCCCTGACCAGTGAACCCTGAAGTTGCCTTGCAGGACGGCACTGTTGCCCACGCCCACGATGTAGTTGAGATTGTGGGTAAAGTCACTGTAGCCGGCGCTGTAGTTGCCCGCGACAAGCGTGCGGTCCACGGTGCTGAAGGTCCACACCGGGCCGACGGTATCGCCGACGGCGTTCCTGGCAACCACCTGCCACTTGTAGCTCGTCAGCGAGAGCACTTGGCTGCCAAGCGTGTATTCGCTGAGTGAGACATTCGCGCTCACCGGGGTGGTCCCCGGTACCGGATCCGGATCCGTGGCGAGCACAAGATAGACATCGTAGTTGGTGGCACCGGAACTATCGGCCCAATCGAGCTTGGGGAGATTGGCCGGATGCACGGTACTCGCCATGTCCACCGGGGCGGGCGTGGTCGGGGTGCCAGGGGCCGTCGCGACCACCGGCGGGCCGGAGTTGCCCACATCAATGTAGCCCGTCCCTAACACAAATCCGTCGCCGGCACCATAGGCCACCAGCGGTTGTTCGACGCCGTTCAAGAACAGCTTGGACACTTTGAGCACGCCGAGCACGCCCGTTTGCACATAGTTGCCCGTAATCATGTGCAGCTCGTTGATCGTGTCCGTGAAGCCGGCCAGGTTCAGGAAGCCACCGGAATTCACCAGGGTCACGTCCGAGGCGTCGTTGATCTGATTGGCGGCGACCCATACCAGACTCGAGGTGCCCTTTACCGTGATGGATCCCCGCAGGGCGTCGCCGGAAGTCTTCTCGAGTGAGATATTTCCACTGGCTGTCACCACGGTCGTCCCGGTGTAGGTATTGCCGACACTGCCTTGAATGCGGATCGGATTGGCTCCCCCATCCTCCAAACTCACCACACCGTTGCCGGAGATTTGGCCACTGGCGTTCATGGTGTTGCCGCCGCCGCTGTTGATCCTGAGAGTGTTTTCATTAAGGATCAGGGGAACCGAGAAGCCACTGCTACCCCAGTAGGTCATGGTTTCTCCAACCAGCTTGCCGATATTGCCCGCGCCAACCGTGGTGTCGATGAGGATGCCTTGAGTGATTCCTTGGGGCCCGGGGGTGAGGATCGTGCTGATATCGACCACCGTCTTAACTACCACATTGACCACCGCCGAGGTGCTGGAAAGTCCGGTGTTGTCCCAGGCGACGGCCGTAAGCGTGTGAGCCCCCAACAGGGCACCGGTCCAAGTGTAACTGAAGGGCGGGGACGCGACGGTGCCGAGCAGGGAACCGTCCGCGTAAAAATCCACACTCGTGACCGTGCCATCGATGTCCGAGGCGGTGGCAGCGATTGGGATGGAAGCGTCCAACGCAAAGGATTCGTTGTTGGCTGGGCTGGTGATCGCGACCGCCGGCGGCAGGTTGGCGACCGTGAACGTGTTGGTCGCCGAAGTGACCGACACGAGGTTGCTGTCGGTGACCGTGGCATAAATACTGTATGTGCCATCGGCCAGAATGCCGAGGCTCACCTGATAAGGCGGGGCCGTCACATCCGCGCCGGTCTGGACCAGCGAGCCGGTGATATCAGTGAAGAACTTCACGGTGTAGGGTGCCGCAGGAGGGATCGGTGCCTTCACAGTGGCGGTGGCCGTAATGGAATTGCTGTGCGAGAGCGCCTGATTGTTTGCCGGGCTGGTGATCGTTACACCCAGCTCAGTCCGTGCAAAGGAGACATTGTCAATCGTGTATGCGTTGTCGGTGCCAGCAGCATTATCATCGGCCCACAACACATACATGGTGGTGGTGTCGGCCCAGGTGGAACTGAGCGTCACGTCAGCCGTTAGAGATCCCGCAGTCGCGGTGCAGAGTGTGGGAATGACCGTCCAACTGCTCGCGTCGCCCGTCAGGCTGTAGTAGGCCCGCACCCCGGGAACCTCTTCGGCGAGGCCGGTCACTGGGGTGCCAAAATCGTAAGAGATGGTCAGCCCCTTGATTCCGCCGCCCGACGTATTCTGCAGTGTTGCCAGAAGAAGAACGCCTTTGTTGGTTCCCGTGGGCTTGCTCTGGACCAGGGTTTGCGCGGTGTTGCGACGGGCCTGCGCATTAGAACTCGGAGGCCATGTGGCAGACTCGGTGAGCGGGGTGGTGATAACGCCTGCGGTAAGAGACGCCACTGCGGCGTCCAAGCTTGCCGAGCTGGTTATATCGCCCTGAGCGCCGGCCCAGGCAGCCATCGTGGACCACTCGCTGGCGGCTGGCAGTGTGGCGAAGGTCTGGACGCCGCTGCCGGAGGCACCGACGGAGATGGCTGCCTGGGTGCTGGTCAAGCCCAGCCCCACAGCCACGGCGAAAGCAAGGGCGGAGTGTTGCAGGGCGGCTCTCATGGGATCGATGATATATGATGTTTTCATGGCAATTCGACTTTCATTTCTTGACCCTCTCGGGTGCTGGTTATTCGGGGAGCTTGGGGGATGCGGGGAGTTTGCCTGGAGCCATCCGGATTCCGGTGGCGGCGGATTGCTCCACCGCCCGCAGGTCCGTGACTCCCGTGCAACGGGGGTGAAACTAGCGGGTACCTTACCGGGCACAAGAGAAATATCCGATTTTTTTGGGGGGGATGTTCAGGGTTTGGACGTCGGAGCCACGACGCTCGCGTCCTGCCGGAGTGAGGACATGCTGGGCTCCCGGTCCATGAACGCGCAAGCACGGCCGCCGGGCGGCACCGCTGGTAATCCACGTTGCTGCTGGTGGTCACACCGTTGCCCGACTGGCCGGCGGCATTGCTGCCCCAGGCGAGCAAGCGTGGGCAAGCAACGCGGGCGAGGCCCGCCACCAGCGGCGCACTTGAAAGGCCGGGTGGGTTTCGAGAACTTCGGAGTTGGGGAATTCCGCGGCAAACTCCGGGAACCAGGTGTCACCCGCATGGTGCGCCACCAGATGACTCACTAACAAATCCTCCAGCAGCGGCAGGAACACCTGGTAGATCTCCGCACCGCCGATGATGAACACCCGCCCGGCCATGCCTGGCAGCCTTGCCAGCTCCGCCGGAGCGTGAATCACTTCCACCCCGGGCGCGGACCAATTCCAATTCCGCGTCAGCACGATGTTGCGCCGCCCGGGCAGGGGCCGCCCCAGCGATTCGTAGGTCTTGCGGCCCATCACGACCGGATGGCCGGTGGTGGTCCGCTGGAAAAACGCGAGGTCCTCCGGCAGGTGCCATGGCAGGGTGCCGGCGCGGCCGATCACCCGCTCCGGGGTCATCGCCACCATGGCTGTGAGATGAAGCTGCATGATCCGTTCAGACGGACACCGCAGCCTGGATCGCCGGGTGCGGGTCGTAGTTGTCCAAGCGGATGTCCTCGAAGGTGAAGCCATCGATGTCTCTCACCTGCGGATTGAGCCACAGCGTGGGCAGCGGCTTCACTTCGCGGGCAAGCTGGAGGATTGCCTGCTCCAGATGGTTGGTGTAAAGATGGACATCGCCGAAAGTATGCACGAACTCCCGCGCCTCATAGTCGCAGACGTGTGCGACCATCTGCGTGAGCAGGGCATACGAGGCGATGTTGAACGGCACTCCCAGAAACAAATCCGCGCTGCGCTGGTAGAGTTGGCAGGACAGGCCGGGGAGCCCTCCGTCACGCGGCTGGTGAACGTAAAACTGAAACAGCAAGTGGCACGGCGGCAGCGCCATCTGATGGACTTGCCCCACGTTCCATGCCGAAACGATGTGCCGCCGCGAATACGGATCACCTAACAACTCATCGATCAGCAGATGAATCTGATCGACCGTCCGGCCTTCCGGGGTGGGCCAGGCCCGCCATTGCTGGCCATAGATCGGTCCCAGTTCGCCCTCGGCATCCGCCCACTCATTCCAGATGGTCACGCCGTGGTCCGTCAGAAAGCGGGTGTTGGTTTCCCCGCGCAGAATCCACAGCAACTCATAAATGATTGAGCGCAAGTGGAGTTTCTTGGTGCTCACGCAGGGGAAGCCCTCGCGCAAATCATAGCGCACCTGCCGCCCGAACACGGACACCGTACCCGTGCCCGTGCGGTCGGAGCGCAGCTCGCCGTGTTCCAGCACATCCCGCAGCAACTCGAGGTAACCTTTCACGGCGGCAACCAGCCACAAGCCCGGCACCTTGGCAAGCACGAAAAATGAAGATGAAAACCAATTTCCGGGGCGCTCGCCATCCGCAACAACATCATTGGCCACAGCCGCATGGCCTGCGACTCACGCCCTGCGGCGGCCGGCGCTGGCGGCAACCCGCTGAATTGCTAGTAATGGAGGGAGGTGACAATGGACGCCTTGTAAAACGGGAACATGAGGGCGGCGGGAGAGTGGTAGCCCGACTTGGGTTTGGTGTCACCGAAGGCCGTATGAAGGGGGAAATCGACGCGCAGTTCGCCCTTGCTGTTGATGCCATCAATCATGGCCCAGCGGATGGGCGCGGTGATGCCTTCGACGTCGTAGGCAAACACGAGGATGACCGGGCGGCTTTGGCTCAGGTCTTTCCTGATGAGGGCCACGGCCTCCTGGGTGTTGTCGGCAGTGAACGCGGTGAGCACGGGTTTGCCGCTGACGCCGGTGAGCTGGACCAGATTCCTGATGAAGTTCTTGTCAGGTTTGGGGGCGTGAAGTCCCAGTTGCCGGCTCTGGCGGTAAATCGCGCCGAAAAACCTGCGGACTTCCTCCAGGCGCATGGGAAAGTCCTCCCACCCGGGCCTCCAACTGAGGTTGTTGAAGTTGACCGGGGCGGTTTTGGTTTTCGAGTCTGCGGAGGTGATGGAGAATTTGGCGGGGCGGTGGTAGGCGATGAGTTTGGCCAGGACGCAGGTCGGGCTGTAGCCGATAAAGGTGCCGCCGCTGGCTTCGGTTTCATTGCTGAAGTTGGAAAAGAGGTAGGCGTTGGCGGAGAACGAGTCGGTACAGAGCGGCCCGATGCTGGTGGGGGGAGTCCTGGGGTCGAGCGTCTTGACGGCTTGCTCCTCGTCGCTATAGCGGACGCCCAGCCCGTTGGTGGCGAAGGCGCGGACGTAGTAGGTGGTGTTGGGGAGGAGGTTGATGGCGTGTCCGCGATAGCATTCGCGGTGGGCGAGGGCGTAGGTGTGGTCATTGACGGTGGGGTTCTGGTGGGTGGACCAGCAGAAGCCGTAAGCGGTCTTGAGCGGCTCGCCACGGAACTTGATCGTGCAATTCAGCGTGAAGCTGGTGGCTTGGAGGTCCTGGATTTCATCAAGGCGGATTTGGGGCAGCATCGAGTTGGTGTAAGCGGCACCGGTGATGGGTTTGCGGTCGATGACGACATCAAAGGTGAGGGTGCCGTCGTGCTCCTGGATGTTCTTGAAGGCAACCCCGCCGTCGAGGAGGTTGGGCAGCCGCGAGGAGGGCTCGGTGGCCAGGTTGAATTCCGTGCGCCGGTGGACTTGGCCGAAAAGGCAGTCCGTGGTGTCACCCAGGCCGCGGAAGAACGGATCGTTAGGGCGATAGACGTAGAAGTAGTCGGGAGAACCGAGGTAGGATTTCAGTCCGAGATTGACCACGGAGATGAGCATGCCTTCACGGTTGACGCCGACGCCAACGGTGTCGTTTTCGTCGTGGATGTATTCCACCTGGTAAAGGTAGTGGGGGTGGCTGCTGGGGATGAGGTAGCCAAGGGCCTCATCGCCTGGCGGATCGAGATGGCGGGGATAGAGGGTGTAGGTGCCGGACGTCTTGATGGTCGGGTGGTTCTGCTCCTTGATATAGGCATGGTGATAGAACCGGCTGAAGGCATTGGCGGTGGGACCGTAGGCCAGAAGCGAAGCGTCGTGCGCGATGCCGTCTTGGTAGCGGCCAAGGTGATAGACGTCGGGGGCGCCGAGGGCGTGTCCGAGTTCATGGGCAAAGGTGCTGGCGGAGAAGTCGTTGATCTGAATGCTGGAGTTGGGCCACAACGGGTCTCCCCAGCGGCAGCCTGGCGAGTAGTAGGCCCAGGGGTCAAAGGCGGGCCTCGCCGGGTCTTTGGGGGTGGCCTGGCGTGGGGTGCGAGGGCGGATTTTCCCGGTGCTGCCGCCGCGCCTGTTTTCGTAGAGCGCGACGAGTTCGGCGGTGATTTCCTTGGCGGCGGTCTCGGGACGGGTGGTGAGGTAGTTGTAGCAAATGAAGCGTGGCTTGACCCCGCGATAGGTCTTGGAGGCGAATTCCAGCGCCTCTTTCTTCAACCGGCTGGCGCGGGTGTTGCCTTCTGCCAGGCTGGTCCAGCCCAGCGGGTTTTTCCAATAGTCATATTCGCAATAGTAGCCGTAGAATTGCGGCGCATGGTAAAGCGTCCCTACGCTGGGCATGACATGGATGGCGGGCCAGGCGATCCCGTTGCTATAGATCTTGAAGTATTCTTGCTGGCTGATCCCCTTGATTTTTCCGAGGGACTTCATGGCCTGGCTGAAGTCGTTGGGCATGGCCGTCTCTTTGAATGCGACGACGATGAGCCCGACGGGGACTTCGCCGGTGGCAACCGGCGCTCGGGCGGGGCTGTAAACCGGGATCGGTGCCGGTTTGGGTCGTGGGGCCTTGTCCTCATCACGGGCCAACCCTGGCATGCAGACAATTGCGCTGATTAAATAGATGACAGCTTTCATGGTATCGTGTTTGCCGCAGCGGTGGTGGAGTGGAGCGATGGGTAGCCAGCGGGCTGCCGGACTGCCCTCCGCCGTGCCATCGGCCAAGCACATCAAATCGGCGGCGACTTGACAAGACCGAAATCACCGCAATCACCGAATTGCTTCGGTCATGGTGAATCCCGTGCTGAATCCTGGGCTTGCTGCCTGGTTCATGAAGCAGGGCACCGGGCAAAATGCCCGCGCCGCAGGTGGCCCGGGCATGCTGCCCGGCACCTCTGATACCAAACCAAGGGCCAATCAATTTCCCCGCTTTGGCTAAACCGTTAGAGCCGCGGGGTTCCCCGGTAGCACAGTCCGTCTCGCATCCGTCTCGCAGAGGGTCACGCCTCGGTGGGCGGGGAATCGCCGAATCCTGGTGACGAACCGGACGATTTTCCAGCCGCAGGGCCGTCGGGCACTATGTGTCAGACCAATCATCACGGAACACGGACCGCTCCGATTTTGTTAGATCAAACCACCAGAAATCCCTTGCCAACATGCTCCTGCAGCATCCATCCTCGCTTGAGAACGCAGGTGACCGTCCCGCGTTTGACGGACCTGCGCATGATTTCTCAATTGCTCACGCTATCACCCCAAACGCTTGCCAAGCTGCCGCCGACTCCCCAACGCTCGAAAGCCAACATCAATTCCGACCCCCACTGCAACCATGGCCGCCACCGCCACCGCCACCGCTCCCGCTCCCACCCTCCAGACTCTTCCCTCCGACCAACTCCGGGCGCTCCAGTGGCGTTTCGCCGAGCGCTTTGAACTGATCATGTTGGTGCAAGCCGTGCGCCCCGTGGCCCGCGGTCCGGTCGCCCGACTCGTCGCCCAGGGTGGGCGCAGCACCCATGACTGGACGGCTGGGAAAAACGCGCTGCTCGCTGTGTACGACGAAGCCGGCATTAGCGCCGCGTTTCTGGATACCAAACACGGCGGCTTCATCGAAGGCCCGAAAAACCTCGCCCTCGCCCTCGTCGCCTTCGAGTTGTCGTGGGTCGATGCCGGCGCGGCCACTTGCAGCCTCGCCAGCAATCTCGGGGTCGCTCCCATCCATGAACGCGGCACCCCCGAGCAAGTCGCCCACTACATGCCGCTGGTCTGCCCACCCGCTCCCGGCGACTCCCGCGAGGCCACCCGCGTCGCCTTCGCCCTCACCGAGCCCATCCCCTTTGTCGGCGTGGAAACCGGCCTGCTCGGCGGCAAAATGCGCATCGCCACTTGGGAGGACGGCCAGGCACCCGTCCTCCACATCGACAAACGCGGCCGCTTCATCACCAACATGGACTTTGCCAATGTGGTCACCGCCGCCGTCGATTCCGCCGACCCGCGCATCAAGGGAAGCTGCATCGTCATCCTCGAAAAGACCGACCCCGGCCTGTGGGATTCCGGCGTGCCCACCCGCAAGATGGTCCACCAGCTTTCCTCCACCTGCGATCCCGTCTTCAACCTCACCGTCCCCGCCTCGCGCATCGTCGGCGGTTACACCGTCAAGGATGGCGTGCTCATTCCCAACTTCAGCCACAGCGAGATCATCGAAGCCGTCTTCCGCCGCACCCGCGTCACCGTCGGCCTGATGACCTCCGCCAAACTGCTCTCGTCGATCGAGCCAATCATCCGCTATCAACGCAGCCGATTCCGCGGCGGCGAAACCGGCACCCCCGGCTCGCCCCGCTACGACCTCGGCCTCCAGACCAAACCCGACGTCCTGCATCGGCTCGTCGATATCTGGGCCACCGGCGAAGCGGGTGCCGCGCTTGGCTTTGCAACCGCCCGGCTCTTCGACTGCCTGGATCCGCTCGACCGTGCCAAAGACCGCCTGTTTGCCGAGCAGGGCCTGACTGGTCGCAGCGCCCTGAAGGCGCTCGCCAAAATCCAACAAGACGCCACCGATTGCATCGAACTCCGACGCCAACCCGAGGCGACGCGCGACCAGGCCCGGCTGGCCTTGCTAGAGTCGAATCCGCTCGTGGAATACGCGATCCTGGATGCCCAGGCCAATGTTTTCTGCCCTGCCTGCAAACTCTGGAACACCGGCCACGGCGCCACCATCATGCGCGAGGCCGTCAGCCTGATGGGCGGTTATGGCATCACCGAGGACTGCCCCGGTTTCCTCCCCCACAAATGGATGGATGCCCAACTCGAAGCCACCTACGAAGGCCCGGAAGCCGTCCAACGCCGCCAGCTTTCCGTCACCATGACCAATGGCCTCTTCCTCGCCCAATTTGAAGGCTGGATCAAAGACCTCAAAGCCATCGCCGCCGAGCACCCCGGCACAGGTGCCTGCGTCCTGGGCTCCGCCATGGCCCTCTGGCTGTGGAGCGTCCGCCATTTGCAGACCGCCACCGATGCCAATGGCGCCCGACTCTATCAATCCAACCGCCAGGGCATCACCTTCCCGCTGGCCGATGCGCTCTGCTGGCTCATCGCCTCACGCCAGCAAATCCTCGATGTCGTCGATCTCGGCACCGCCGGCGAAGCCGATCCCGCCGTCGCCGATGAACTCCCCGGGGCCCTTGCCTTCCTCAGCGATCTGTGCCACGTCCAGGCCGCCCGCGCCGCCGGGGAAACCGCGCGCATTTGCAGCGAACTGGTCTTCGGTTACAACCAACACCCCGCATGGACCGCACAAGCCTGCGCCGCCTGCTACGACACCGCCGATCTCGATCATCTCGAAGGCATCATGCCCGGCATCGCCAGCGGCACCCGCGGCGTGGCGGACATCATCTCCACTGACCAAGCCCACCCTGCCAAGGCCGGCCCCTGCCCGGACACCTCCCGCTTCCAGTCCTCATTCCTGCGCATGCGCTCCAAGCTCGATGGTTGTCTCTACGGCTTCGGCCTCGCCAAGGACCGCGCCGCCAACGCCCTCACCACCGTCATGATCCCGGAAGCGCTGGATTATCCGCAATAAAGACAGAAGACTTTGAGACAGAAGACGGAAGACAAGAGGTCGCATCTCATGGACCCGCTCGTTTCACCTGTAGCGTTCCTGAAACGGGCGGACCATGACTTGGCACAGATCCGATCATGGCGAGTTGGATTTCTTACGGGCCAACGGCCCATGCCATGCCAGCCTAGGCCAGCGGCCTAGGACTCGTAGCGGCGATGATTCCGAGGGCTGAAAGCCCGACCTATTCCAGCGTTCTCCGGCGAACCGACTTCATGGAACGGGCTTTCAGCCCTCGATATTGCGATGGGATGAGTTTCCCAGGCCGCTGGCCTGGGCTGGTATATTGTCGGGCCGTTGGCCCTAAAGAACGCCAGCGTATGTTCCGGTCCGTCTACGAATTTCCAAGGGTTTCCGGGGGCGGGATCAGGAAGTTTCACCTTGCGGAGTCAGCCCGCTGGGGTATTCTCCCCGGGATAAGCCACGCCACATGAACGCGAACCCCGACCTTCTCACCACCCTGATGGAACTGCCCGAAGCCGAGCGGTTTGAAATCGCCATGGCGATTCTTGACCGGACTTCCCCGGCGGCAATGGAGCAGAGCGAAATCCTCCAGGAAGCCGCCCGCCGGCAGGACGAAATGGAGTCTGGGGTGGTCCGGGATTTGAGCTATGAGGAACTGCTTGCGGGGATTGTCCATCGGCGCGACGCCAATCGATGAAACTGCGATTCCATCCCGCCGTCCAGCGTGACCTCAACGAGGTGCTCGATTATTACGCGGAGCGCTCGGAAACGGTCGCAGACCGTTTTTGGAAGGACCTTCACGACCGCCTTGCCGAAATTGAGCGAAACCCACGGCGGTTCGGGTTTATCGACCTCGGACGGGGGCTTCGGCGTGCAAGGTTGCGCAATTTCCCGCACCTGATTATCTTCTATCAATCCGGCGACACGGTGAAGGTGACCTGCGTGAAACACGAGCGGCGCCATCCACTGCGGGGGCTTGGGCGGCGGTGATTGGCGGGTTCAAGGCGGAAGTTCCTCCTCGCACCCCGGCGGGCACTCCGGGTCTTCGTCCCTCAGCCCCTCCCCTTGCCCGCCTCTGCTCCCTTGCTCGATTTATGTCTCCTCCGGTTCTTGCTTGCCGTTAAGGCTGACCTCGGGCCAGGCGGAATCCGTGGTAGTCGCTGGCGTAGCTGGGCCAGCCGCTGAGGCGGAACGCACAGCGCGAGCTGCACGCGTAGCTGCCCCAGCAGCCGCCACGGATGACGCGGTAGGAGCCGGAGGTTGCGCCACGCGGATCGGTCTGCGTGCCGGCCGCATAGGGGCCATCCCAGTCCCAACACCACTCACAAACATTTCCCAACATGTCGTACAATCCGTAACCGTTCGCAGTGAAACTTCCCACGGGCGAGGTATAAGGCTTGCTGCCGGTGCCGTAGGTCGGATGAAAACCCGTGGTGCCGGTCTGATAGGGCTCGCCTCCGTTGTTATTGAAATTCGCCTGGGTGTGAGAGATGGTGTCACCCCAAGGAAAAAGTTTTCCGCTCAGCCCCCCGCGTGCCGCCTTTTCCCACTCCGCTTCCGTCGGCAACCGGTAGCCGCTGGCATTCCAGTTCAACGTTGGGGCGGTGGTGCCGGAACGCATCACCGCGCCGTCCACCGTGTAGCAGGGCGTGAGTCCTTCTTTCTCGCTGCGGGCATTGCACCACTTCACCACATCCCACCAGGAAACGGTTTGCACCGGGTGGTCCGGCGCCTTGCCCTGCCCTTCGGCCAAATCCGCGTAGCCGTGGCTGACCGCCCAGGTTCTCACGGTGTCCCACTCCGCCTTGGTCACTTCTTTCTGGCCCATGTAAAAGGCACTCACGGTGACCTGGTGCGGCGGAGCCTTCTCGTCCCCATCGAGCGTGTCGCCCATGGTAAACTCTCCTGCGGGAATGAGGGCGAAGCCGGGCAGCTCGGCTGCTTTCGGCGTCCCGGTGGCGGGTGGCTGCTCCGGTGCGGATTGTTTCCGCGTTTCGGCGGCGGGCGAGTTGTCAGGGGCAGCGGCGGCGGGCACCTGCCTGGCGCGGCGGCAGTGGGTGGCGGCGAGTGACACTGCTGCGAGGGCAACGATGCCGAGCAAACGGGAGCGCATTTTCATGACCTGGGTGGCTTGGCGGGGGTGGCGGTGTTTCTTCGTAGCACCGCCATGCTGGCTGACTGGCGGACCCGTGGCAAGGGAAACTCACTGGCAAATCGTGCCTGCCACAGCCGTGAAACTTCCCCATCTTTCGGTCTTGGGCCTTTTCTTCGGCCTTTCATTCCCCGGCTTCGCGAAGGAGGGATTGTTCTAGGCGGGGGTGGATCCAGAAGCAGGCGCGGGTCTTGAGGGAGTGACGGAGCGGAGAGGTGTTGCAGATGATCAATCGTTGGCCAGCCATCGGGTGAGGTGTTCGCGTTCTTCCCGGTAGTCGGACTCATCGAGCGGCTGGGCGATCCCGTGTTCGCCGAGCCAGTGCTGGAACTCGACCTTGCCAAGCCCGGCCAGTTTGCACGCCGCCGCCCCGCCGATCACGCCGTCGGCGAAGAGCGCTCCGGCCAGTCGTCGCAGCAATTCGATCCGCAGTTGCGGCCGCGGAATCTTCGCGGACGCCGCCACTTCATCGGGAATCTCAAGCAGAAGCGGTTCCATGTCCGGAAACTAACCTCGCCCGGCCCGCTCCGCAAGGGAAAAGCGACAGGGAAAAGCGGGAGAGACGCAGCAGGGAAGAGGTTTCAGGAGCAAGAGAGAGCAGACCGGGAGGCAGCAGACCCGGCGAAAGAACGGCGCGGAGCGCAGCGCTCGCTCGCTGCCTTAGTCCCGCCCTGTCCTTCAACTCAACCCCACCACCCCATGACCGATCCCATCGACCGCCCGCAAATGGAAGCCGACATCCTCTGCGTCGGCTGCGGCCCGGCTTCCGGCGGGTTTCTAACGACCTTGGCCGCTGCCCCGTGCCATCCCGATGGCACGCCGGCCCTGGCAAGCCCGGCGATGCCCGGCATGCCGCTCCAGGTCAGGCCGGCGGCCAGCGGGAGGAGCAGGGTCTGGTTCATGGTCGTGGGGTTTCCAGCAGATTTTTAAAAAAACATCGCGGCAAGGGGCGCGGTCCCTTGACCCCGTGGTTGTTTTCGGCATTCGTCATTCGTCATTTCTTCCCCCGCTCCACTCCCTTCACTCCATTGCTGCGCTCGCTCCCGCTCACTTGCGATTCCGTTCCGTTCGTTCCGCTCCCGGCTGTTGCTTGGGGACTGAACTGCAGGCAAGACGCAACCCGAGGTCGGGGGTCGTGCTGGACGGGTAGTAGCTGCCGTAGCGGCCCGCGGCACGGCAGATGACCGCATAGCTGTACCAACTGCCGCCCCGGATCACCCGGTACGAGCTCGATGACGCACCACGCGGATCGGTCTGCACGCCGAAAGCGTAAGTGCCATGCCAGTCCCAGCACCACTCCCACACGTTACCCGCCATGTCGTGTAATCCGTAACCGTTCGCAGTGAAGCTGCCCACGGGTGAGGTATAAGGTTCGCTGCCGGTGCCGTAGGTCGGATGAAAACCCGTGGTGCCGGTCTGGTAGGGCTCTTCGCCATCGTTGCGGAAATTCGCCTGGGTGTGTGAGATGGAGTCACCCCACGGGAAGCGTTTCCCGCTCAGACCGCCCCGTGCCGCCTTTTCCCACTCCGCCTCCCTCGGCAGGCGGTAGCCGTTGACAGCCCAGTTCACTGACGGCGCGGTGGTGCCGGAACGCATCACCGCGCCGTCCACCGTGAAACAGGGCGTGAGTTCTTCCTGCTCGCTGCGGGCATTGCACCACTTCACCACATCCCACCAGGAAACGGTTTGCACCGGGTGCTCCGGCGCCTTGCCGGCACCCTCGGCCAAGTCCGCGTAGCCGTGGCTGACCGCCCACGTTCTCACCGCGTCCCATTCCGCCTTGGTCACTTCTTTCTGGCCCATGTAGAAGGCACTCACGTTGACCTGGTGCGGCCGAGCGTCCTTGTCCCCATCAAGCGAGTCGCCCATGGTGAAGTCTCCGGCGGGAATCAGGACGAAGCCGGGCAGCTCGGCTGCTTTCGGCGTCCCGGTAGCCGGTGGCTGCTCCGGTGCGGGTGGTTTCCGCGTTTCGGCGGCGGGTGGCTGCTCCGGTGTGGGTGGTTTGCGCGTTTCAGTAACGGGCGGGTTTTCAGGGGCGGTAGCGGCGGGCACCTGCCTGGTGCGGCGGCAGTGGGTGGCGGCGAGTGACACTGCGGCGAGGGCAATGATGCCGAGCAAACGGGAGCGCATTTTCATGACCTGGGTGGCTTGGTGGGGGTGGCGGTGTTTCTTCGTAGCACCGCCATGCTGACTGACTGGCGCCAGGTGGCAAGCTCAGAATTCGGCAAACGATATCAACCGTCTTGATGGCGCTTGCCGGGCCTTACGGCTTGACCTTCAATCCGGCTTTCACGGCAAGGGTCTTTTGGCGGGCATCGAAGGTGAGAAAGTCCTTGGTCCCGAGCGCGATGGCGGCGGCGACATGCAACCCGTCAAAGCCGCGGGTCCCAAGTGTTTTCGAGTACGGTTTGACAACCGCCGGCAGCCAGCTAGCATTCCGCTTGTGAAAACCACGATTGATTTTCCCCAGCCGCTGCTCCGCCAAGCAAAGGCCGCCGCCGCCGCGCGGGGGCAGTCGCTCACGGAGTTTGTCACGGGAGCGGTCGAGACACAGTTGGGGCGTGTGGACATCGCGTGGTATGAGTTGCTGAACGAACTCCCGACCGTGTCCAGGGCAACAGTCGCGCAGATTGACCGGCGCGTGGCGGAGGCGGACGCCCCGGTTTGAACTGCCGATCCTTTCCAGAGACCGTCATTTTGATTTTGTAGGTGGAATCATCCGAATCGGCTGGTAGTCCCAGCGGGAGACTCCAACTCAAGGCACACCGTGCGAGCCACCCAGAACTTGGCTTGTCTTGCCACCTGCGGATCCCTATTTCCGCCCCCCTGCTCGCGTCCGGTCTTACGGCTGTCGGAATCATGTCTTGCATTCTGTCTTGCATGGTGCCATGCCTCCGCCATGCATACCTCCACCCTCACCATCCGGCTGCCCCAGGCTCAACGCGCCGCCTTGAAGGAGACCGCCCTCCGGCTGCAAAAATCGGAATCGGAACTCGTCCGCGAACTCCTGGCGCGGGAATTCGGACAGGTTTCGTTTGGTGTGCGGGCGGCTGAGTTCGTCGGTTCCCTGGCCTCAGCTACGACGCACCCCACCACACCGGACTCGTTCCGTGACGCGATCAAGCGCAATAACTGGTGCCCCCAATGAAACCCGGGGTTTTCCTCGTCGATACCGGGGCCTTGGTGGCATTGCTGGATCGGAGCGATCCGGCACATGGCTGGCTGCGTGAGGCATGGTCGCCACTGATCGGAAGGTTTCACACCACTGGAGCGGTCGTCACCGAAGCCATGCATTTCCTCCACCCCATCCCGGGAGGAGCCGCCGCACTCACCGGACTGCTGGGCAAGGTCCCCATCCATATCGATGACACTTTCAGCCCGGCGCAACTCGAAGCGGCGGTGGCACTGATGGCCCGCTATGCCGATGCACCGATGGATTTTGCCGACGCCACCCTGGTGCTGCTCGCCGAACGCCTCTGGACCCCAAACATCCTCACCCTTGACGAACGGGGCTTCCGCACCTTCCGCTTTGCCGGGAAGCGGCATTTCCGGTTGGTATTGCAAGACGGATGATAGCGTCCCGCCAGGCCCCCGCTGCCGGAGCGCCTGCGGCGGGGGCTTAAGCCGCAGCCGCCTGCCCGTATTGCAGTTCGGTCTTGTGCCTGTTCGTTAGCCTGTCATTCACCGGCTTCGCGGAGGATGGATTGTTCGAGGCGGGGGTGGATCCAGAAGCGGGCGCGAGTCTTGAGGAAGTGACGGAGCGGAGAGGTGTTGCAGACGATCAATCGTTGGCCAGCCATCGGGTGAGGTGATCGCGTTCTTCCCGGTAGTCGGACTCATCGAGCGGCTGGGCGATCCCGTGTTCGCCGAGCCAGTGCTGGAACTCGGCTTTGCCAAGCCCGGCCAGCTTGCAGGCCGCCGCCCCGCCGATCACGCCGTCGGCGAAAAGCGCTTCGGCCAGTCGTCGCAACAATTCGATCCGCAGTTGCGTCCGCGGAATCTTCGCGGCCGCCGCCACTTCATCGGGAATCTCAAGCAGAAGCGGTTCCATGTCTGGAAACTAACCTCGCCCGGCCCGCTCGGCAAGGAAAAGGGGAGAGAGACATTTCGCCCCGGCCTGCGGCCAAGCAGCTTTCCGGGCGCTTGGCGTCAAGCAGGGTGGGCGCAACAACTGCCACCCAGATCACCGGTTCATCGCTCACCCGCCGCATCCAGAAACGTCTGCCGCACCCGGTGTGAGACGAAGAAGCCGGCGTCCTCAACCAGCCGGTCGATCTCCTCGCGCATCGAAGCGAGCCGCCCCGCACGCACTTCCTTGAGCAATACGCCTAGCGTGCCAGTGAGGTTGACGCCGAGATGTCTCGCCATCGTGCGTCCGGCCGACTCATCCATCACGAGCATCCCAGCCTTCACCTCCCATGCCAGCGCAATCGCCTCCGACTCACCGGCGTCCAGTGATGAGGCAAGAACATCGACCAGTTCCCGGCGGGTAACTTCCTCCACCCTGAGCCATCCTTCGGCGCAGGCATTCTTGATCGCTCGCCTTCCGTCAGCATGCGCCAATCGGTCAAGCTCGTCCCGAACCGCCCGCGGGATCATGATGACGCCGAACCGGGCGTGAAGAATGTCGAGACGCCCGATGACGGCCAGGTTGCAGATCGGCGAGGTATTACTGACCACTGGCATAGGCCAAGTCCTCCGCGATGTCCGCATCCGTGTAATGGCGGGCGATGCCCCGCTCGGTGAGCGCATGTCCGAACCGGAACTGGCCGAGTCGGGACAACTCCGCAGCCTTGCCAAAGGATAGAATCTCCCGCTGATACAGCGCGCAGGCCAACTCGATCAACAGGCGGGCTTGGCGTTCTGGCTCGGGCACACGCATCGCCTGCTGAATGGCATCGGGAACTTCCAGGGTCAGTCGCATGGCCGGAAGGTGCCACGCCTCCGGCCCCAAAGCAAGGGGAACTCACCGGCAAATCGCGCCTGCCACAGCCGTCTTGAAACAGGGGTTTTGATTTTCGTCCGCGTGGCCGTCCGGGTATTGCGGAGCGGTTTGACAACCGCTCCCAGCCTGCTAGCATTCCGCTTGTGAAAATTACGATTGATTCTCCCCAGCCGCTGATCTTCCCCAGCCGCTGCTCCGCCAAGCAAAGGCCGCCGCCGCCGCGCGGGGGCAGTCGCTCACGGAGTTTGTCACGGGAGCGGTCGAGACACAGTTGGGGCGTGTGGACATCGCGTGGCATGAGTTGCTGAACGAACTCCCGACCGTGTCCAGGGTAACAGTCGCGCAGATTGATCGGCGCGTGGCGGAGGCCCCGGTTTGAACTGCCGATCCTTTCCAGAGACCGTCATTTTGATTTTGTCGATGGGATCATCCGGATCGGCTGGTAGTCCCGGCGGGAGGCGTCCCGTCAAGCCACGCGGGGCCAACCGCCCAGAACTTGGCTTGCCTTGTCACCCGCGGTCCCCTACCCTCGGCCCGCGCCCTGCTCGCCTCCAATCCGCTGTTTTTTCCGCAATCATGAAATCGGGATTGATGACCTTCGAAGAGGACGCAGATCCGCTTGACACTTGAATCTTGAAACCACCCAGCCTCCCCATGCCCGATCCCATCGACCGCCCCACCATGGAAGCCGACATCGTCTGCGTCGGCTTCGGCCCGGCATCCGGCGGCTTTCTAACGACCCTGGCCGCCGCCGCCTTCAACCCGGATGGCAGCCCCGCCCTCGAAAGTCCCTCGATGCCCGGCATGCCGCTGCAAGTGATGTGCTATGAGCGGGCCGATGACATCGGCTTCGGCGTCTCGGGCATCGTCACCAACGCGAAGGCGATCCGCACGTCGTTCCCCGACCTCGATCCCGCGCAAATCCCGATGGCCGCCCCGGTCACCGACGAGAAAATCCTCTATCTCCTCGATCCGCTCGGAGCCAGCCGCCGGCCCGCCAGCATGCGTGCTGCCGATAGGGCCATCCGCGCCATTGGCGGCGTCCTCGGCGTGCAACATGAGGCCATGGAACTGCCGTGGACCCCGGCGTTTCTTCACAAGCACGGCGGCCTCATCCTCTCGATGGGCCAGTTCACCCAATGGGTCGGCAACCAGGTCATGGCCACCGGCGCGGTCCAAATCTGGCCCGGCAGCCCGGTCGGCGAAGCCATCGTTGAAAACAACTCGGTGGCTGGCGTTAGATTGTTAGATCAAGGCGTCACCAAGGATGGCAAGCCCGCCGCTGGCTGCATGCCCGGCATGGAAGTCCGCGCCCCGCTCACCGTCGTCGCAGATGGTCCGGTCGGCGCCATTGGCCAGCAACTCGACCAGGCCTTCGGCGTCCCTGCCGGCCACCACCTGCACGATTGGGCGCTCGGCATGAAATTCGTCGTCGATCTGCCCGATGCCTGCGACCTCCAGCCCGGCACCGTCCTGCACACCATCGGTTTTCCCGAACCGGAGATTTTCGGCTTCCTCTATGTCCATCCCGAGCGGGTCGCCTCGCTGGGCATCTTCGTGCCGTCGTGGTTCGACAACCCCGCCCGCACCGCCTACCGCTATCTCCAACATTGGATGATGCATCCTTATCTCTGGCGGCATCTCAAGGGCGGACGCCTCCGCTCGTGGGGCGCGAAATCCCTCCAGGAATCCGGCCGCCGCGGCGAACCCCACCTCACCGGCAACGGCTTCGCCCGCATCGGCGAAGGCAGCGGTGCCACCAATGTCCTGACCAATTCCGGCGTCGATGAGGCCTGGGCCACCGGCGTCCAACTCGCCGAAGCCGTCATCGAACTGCTCAAGGCCGGCCAGCCGTTCACCAAGGAAAACCTCGATGCCACCTATGTGAAACGCCGCCGCGCCAGTTGGGTCGAAGCCGAGGGCCGCATCGCCGAAAAAGCCCGCGACGGCTTCCAACGCGGCGTGGTTCCCGGCCTCATCGGCACCATGCTCGCCGGCCTCACCAAAGGCGCCTTCGCCATGCCCGGCCGTCCCGGCGCACCCCATACCCGCGTCCCCAGCCTCGACGACTACTACGCGGATCGTATTTCCAGCGAGGAGATCGCCCGCATCCGCAAGGACTGCGACACCAAGGGCATCGCCGCCAGCGGCCCGCTCATGGACCGCGCCGGCTGGCCGGCCATCCCCTTCGACGGAGAGCTGTTAGTCTCCCATCAGGACGCGCTCCTCATGGGGGGCAAAGTCCAGGCCCCGGCCGGCTACGCCGATCATGTGGTCTTTCTCTATCCGAACGATTGTGAATCCTGCGGCAGCAAGATCTGTGTGGAAATGTGTTCCGGCCAAGCCATCACTCCCAGCGCCAGCGGCCGCCCCGTCTTCGACCGTGAAAAGTGCATCCACTGTGGCGCCTGCCTCTGGAACTGCGCCAAGCCCGACCCCAACCACCCCGAACTCACCATCGTCTCCTTCCAAGCGGGCGCGGGGGGCTTGCATTCGAACGAAAATTGAACCAGCCGGACGACCAGCTCGCGCTTGCCCCCGCGCCGCACTCTGACGGCGGCCGGTGAGCCTCGAAGCCCATGGTCTGCGCGAAGTTCCCTTCGTCTTGGGTCTTGCGCGTTCGGCGAATTCAGCCGGGCCGCCTTGAAAATTTCGGCGTGTTCAGAGTCGAGTTGTCTGCGGTTTCCTGCTGGCCGGCCATCCAGGAATTGCCGGGTGATGATTCTTGAAATCAGGCAGGATGGTGGGGGCGTTGCGCGTCAATGCAAGACGCGATATTCAAGAGCCTGAGGTTTTCATGGGCATCTTCATCGCAAAGCCGGCTCCCCGGCTTACCGATGACTCCCATCCCTATGGTTCCACGTAATCAGCGGATAAAATTCTTTGGATTGGTTTGACCGCTGATTGCGCGGATAAGACGGATGGAAGAGGGCTTTCGTTGCTCGAAACCTCAGCGTTATCAGCGCAATCAGCGGTTAAATTTTTCCCGCCGCGTAACCTTGCCGCTTGCTTCCGGATGATATGGACAGACCCCACCAAGCAACCAACCTCCAACCTCCAAATTCATGAAATCTCCAATCTCGCCGCTCGCCGCTGCCATGATGCTGCCCACCGCTTTGTTGCTGAGCCAGTGCGTGCCCACCGGTGGCCGCTCGCCACAGACCATTGCCATCCCCGCCTCCACCCGGTACGTGCAGGCGTCCTCCACTCCGTCGCTATTCCACACGCTCGGCACCTTGGCTACCGAGCGATCGTCCGCACCCAGTGGCCATGCGCCGCTGCCGACGAATGACCGGGCCAACGCGGCCCCGGACGGGTCGCTTGCCACGCTCATGGCCCCTTTGGTCGTGACTGGCAAACTCCATTCCACACCCGCCGCCGACATGAGCTACTGGCCTTCCAGCGTCCTTGATGCGGAACTGAAAAAAAGCTGGATTTCCTTCAAGCAGCCAGACCGCCCAAAACCCTTGTCCTTGGGTATCTGATTTCCTCCCGGTGTTCCACCACCGGCAGGTCTTTCGGATCATCCCATTGCATCGCGCCAGCCACCACAGAGCCCCGCCAACACCCCCCCCCGCCCACCGCTCAAGCCCGGACCCGAAAATCGGCTGCGGAGAAGGCCTCCGACCGGTAGGGCCGGACCGCTGGTCCGCCGGATGGCGGGGCGCATGAGGGGAACTTGCGGCAGTGAAAGAAAAACGCGTTCTCATTCGCTCTTCAGCACCAGCACCCGGCACGCGCTTTGGGTGTGGAACGAGGAGTAACGTGGGCGCGATAAGGAGCCACCACATTCTTGTGGTGGTTGAGGAAGCGTGGCCGGTGAGTGCGTGCCCAAGGCTCTGCTCACGGGCGATCCTTCCACCCGACGACAGGAATGTCGTCGCTCCTTAACGGGCACACCCTCAGGGGCAGTCAGGGCCGGCCCAGCGGTCCAGCCCTACCGTGGGTAGGGCGTGACCGCCGGGCGCGCCCAGTTGTCCCCAGCGGGGTGAGCTGCGCAAGAAGAGAGCAAGGGGAGCGACGGCATTCTTCAGGTGGCTGGCGCGTCTCGGGCCAGGCCGTTCGCGGGGCGTCTCGCCCCGAGGATAAGACGTCCACGAACGTCCTTCTCTCTCTCCCGCCTGGAAGGAAAATTCTGGAAGACCTCTTCTTCGAGTTGGATCCCGATCTATATTTCCTTGATTCTTGGGGGGCATCGTAGTATTTCTCGCCTGAGCAATAAGAAATGCAACAATCAATTAGCCGTGAAGCTTTGTTGAATGCCATCCGGGTGCGCTTGGCGGAGTCGCCCGTGGTGGCGTTGCTGGGTGCGCGGCAGGTGGGAAAGACGACGCTGGCTGAACAAATGGCGGCGGCTTGGGTCGGCCAGACGGTGGTTTTTGATTTGGAGAAAACGGGGCCATTGGAGGCCTTGCGTGCCGCCCCGGAGAGGCTGCTGTCGGACCGTGAGGGGCTGGTGATCATTGATGAGGTGCAGCGGATGCCGGAGCTGTTCGAGGTGCTGCGTCCGATCTGCGATTCCCGGCAGCGCAAGGCGGTCTTTCTCCTGCTCGGCAGCGCGTCATGGGAGCTGGTAAAGGGAGTTTCGGAAACCCTGGCGGGGCGGATTCAATTCGTGGATGTGGCTGGCTTTTCACTGTCCGAAGTGGGCGGCGGGGAGTTGAGCCGACTGTGGTTGCGCGGCGGGTTTCCACGGGCCTTTCTGGCGGAGGGCACGGGGGCTTGGGAGCGATGGATGGAGAGCTTCACGCGGACCTTTCTGGAGCGGGATATTCCGGGGATCGGATCGAGAGTCGCGCCAGCGGCCTTGGGTCGTTTTTGGCGAATGCTGGGACATTTTCACGGGCAAACCTGGAATGCCGCCGAATTGGCGCGGTCGCTGGATGTGAGCGTATCGGCGGTGAATCATTACCGGGATTTGCTGGCGGGCACTTTCATGGTGCGGGTGTTGCCACCGTGGTTCGAGAACCTCGGCAAACGCTTGGTGAAATCGCCGAAAGTCTATCTGCGCGACAGCGGCATCCTGCATCACTTGAGCGGGATTTCCGCGATGCTGGAGTTGCAATTGCATCCGCGTTACGGCGCGAGTTGGGAGGGATTCGCGCTGGAGCAGGTGCTGATGGCCCACGGCGGGCGCGAGGCCTATTGCTACGGAACCCAACGTGGCGCGGAGCTGGATTTGCTATTGCTCAGGCGCGGGCGGCGGTGGGGCTTCGAGTTCAAATGCTCCGACGCGCCGAAGACCACCAAGTCCATGCAGGTGGCCCTTGATGACCTGAAGCTGGAACACCTGTGGGTGGTCTATCCGGGAACACTCCGCTATCCGTTGACGGAAAAAATCACCGCCCTGCCGCTATTGGAAATCCCCGGTCTTGAACTGCAAACTCCCTGATCGGCGGAGTGGGTCTGCGGAGAATTTCGTTGCATCGTGCCAGCCACCATTGCGCCCCGGCAATACCTCGGTCGCGCCCATCCCTCAAGCCCGGATACGAAGAAGTGGTCAGTGGTCAGTGATCAGTGGTCAGTGATCAGAAAAGAGGGGGAGCCTGAACTCGGTAGGGCTGGACCGCCGGGCCGGCCCACTGGTCCGCCGGATGGCGGGGCGCATGAGGGGAACTTGCGGCAGTGAAAGAAAAACGCGTTCTCATTCGCACTTCAGCACCAGCACCCGGCACGCGCTTTGGGTGTGGAATGAGGAGTAACGTGGGCGCCATAAGGAGCCACCACATTCTTGTGGTGGTTGAGGAAGCGTGGCCGGTGAGTGCGTGCCCAAGGCTCTGCTCACGGGCGATCCTTCCACCCGACGACAGGAATGTCGTCGCTCCTTAACGGGCACCATCGGAGCCAAGTTACTCGGCCATCGGAGCCAAGTTACTCGGGAGCTTGAGCGCAGCGCCACCACCGGATTCGGGGCCGGCAAGGGATCGCACCCCGGCAGGCATGCGCGTCAAGTTAAGGGAAATGTGATCCCTGTTACCGACAGTGATCCGCAACAGCAGTCCCTAACTGGACATCCTGAGGTCCGATCGGACCTCAGGATGTCCAGTTAGGGTGGAGATTGTGACGAGGTTGATACACTTACCGATACAAGGCGTCAGGTCCTTAACTTGACGGGCATGCCCGGCAGGGGTACCAGTGGCGGGCGATGCGCAAGAGTGTCCGGCATGGGCTGGCACCCCTCCGGCGTGCGATTACGTGATCCGGCGTGGGTCCGGTGGTGTCGCTCGTGCCTCGCGCAACCACCGGCTACAGGCTGCAACGCCTCCGGCTTGAGGAATGGGTACCAGTCAAACCACGTGGCCCGGGCGTTCTACCTAGATTTCAACAGACCAGGCATTGCCCTACAATTCCGCAACGCGCTCTTGGTTGAGCACACCTTGGAGGTTGGCGAATTCCCCTGTTCACGGGGGCTGTTGTAGTTGCCATTCTAGCCACGTCAAGAAGAGCAGAAATATCTTCTTCCCGCAGTTCCCTAATCCGGAGGGATCCACGCCAAGCCCAAGAGCAATTTTCTAACATTCTAGCAATTGCTTGTCGTCCATCGGGGAATCGGCGATCTTCTTCCCATGAAATTCGCTCAGGCGACATGCGATGCCTTGTGGCTGGCGAAGACGGCCGTCCTGGTTGTCCAGAAAGGCGTGGCTACCCACCCCGTGAGTGGGTCTTGGTGGCGGCCCCGGTCCGCCGCATTCCGCGCCGGTCCATGGCTGTGCGCAAGAATCGCCTTGGCGCAAGTGCCGCCGATGAGCATATGCTGCGGCCGTGAACGCCGCGCTCGAAACCCTGATGCTCGCCTTTGCCGGCGAGGACGCCCTGGCGGTGCCCAGCCACGCCTTGTTTCTGGGGGCGCAGCCACATCCGGCCTTGGCCCAGTGGCCGAACCTGTGCGGCTGGCAACCGCTCAAGCCGCAGGCCACGGCCTGGGAGCGTGCCGGGTTGGCGCGAGTGGATCGACCGACGGGCCGGTATCCGTTGGTGCTGGTGCTGCCGGGCAAATCGCGGGATGAAACGCTGGCCTGGTTGGCACTGGCGCATGACCATTTGGAGCCCGGCGGCCGCCTGCTCGCCGCCATGCCTAACACGGCCGGCGCGGCCCGCTTTGAACAAGCCCTCGCCAAGGCCTGCGGCAACCTCGTCTCGCTGCAAAAACACAAGTGCCGCGCCTTCCAGGTGCAGGACGATGGCCAGTGGCACGCGGAGGTCTTCGCCGCGTGGCGGGCCTTGGGCGGACGGCGCGTCATTCCTAACACGAACTTCGTGGTTGAGCCCGGGGGGTTCAGCGTGGACCACATCGATCCGGGTTCGGCATGGCTCGCCGAGCAGTTGCCGCCAACCCTGCGCGGCAACGTCGCCGATCTGGGCGCAGGCTGGGGCTTTCTATCCGATGCGGTGCTGCGGCGCTGCCCCAAGGTCGGACGGCTCGACTTGTTTGAGGCCGATGCCCGGGCACTCGATTGTGCCCGCGTGAATCTGGCCGGGCACGCGCGGGAACTGCATTTTCATTGGCACGATGTGTGCGAGGGACTGCCGGGCAGCTACGATGCCATTGTGATGAATCCGCCATTTCACGTCGGCCAGGCCACGGCGGTGGACTTGGGCCGGGCGTTTCTGCAGATCGCCGCGGCCGCGCTCAAGCGCGGGGGAAAGTTATATCTGGTGGCCAACCGCCAACTGGCGTATGAAGCCGTGCTGGAAGCCAGCGGTCTGGTCTGGCGCAATGCCGGGGAGGACCGGACCTACAAACTGCTGATGGCGGAACGCCGCTGAAATTCACCGGACTGCCTGCCATGAAATATGTCTTTCCAAGTGCCTGCGCCTGCGCCACACATAAGCGGAAGTGGGTGCGGCAGGATGCCGCACCCTGCCGACGGGACGCCAGCGCACCCCATCAACATCGACTGCCATGAAACTCGTCAAACTGCTTGCCAACCTCGGCTATGGCTCCCGCAAGGAAGTCCAGCGCCTGATCCGCGCCGGCGCGCTCACCGATGAGCGCGGGCGCGTCCTTGGCGAACGCGATTTTCCGCCGCATGCCTCGATCCGTTTTCGCGGTGAGGCCCTTGATCCGCCGTTTCCCCTGCTGTTGATGCTCAACAAGCCGGATGGCTATACCTGCGGCGCAGACGATCCGGGTTCCACCATCTACGATCTGTTGCCGCCGCGCCTGGCCCTAAGAAATCCCTTGCTCAGCCCGGTGGGCCGCCTGGACAAGGACAGCACCGGATTGCTGCTGCTAACCGATGACGGCCAGTTGTTGCACAAAATCATTCATCCGAAATCCGGCTGCTTGAAGACCTATCATGCGGTGCTGGACCGTCCGCTGGAAGGCCACGAGGCCGCGCTGTTCGCCTCGGGGAAACTGGTGTTGCGCAACGACACGAAACCCTTGCTGCCGGCACGCCTGGAAGCACTGGGGGACAAGGCCGCGCTCGTCACCTTGCACGAGGGCCGCTACCACCAGGTCCGCCGGATGTTCGCCGCTGCGGGCAACCATGTGCTCGCGCTCACGCGGCTTGCCGTCGGCGGCCTGCGCCTGCCCGAGGACTTGTTGCATGGCGAGTGGCGGGAACTCACCACGGCGGAGCGGGAGCGGATTTTCGATGGCAGGTGAGGGCGAGGCGGTCGTAGGGACCGGAGGCCTGCTGGCAACGTCACAGTTCACAGTTCCTGATCCCGGCGGAAAATGAGTTGGCACTGGCTGGCGTTTCAGACGGGTTCGTGAATCATCCGCGCATGGGTTTGCGGGTGGCAGCAGTGCCGATGCGGTGTCATGTCTTGCTCTTGCTTGATCATTGGAAGTTGAATGTTGGAGTGGTGGTGCGGAGCGCTGGCTTCAGCCGGCGAGTCTGCATGGAGCGCGGGCTTGCCTGGCCTTTGTAGCTGCAGCGAATAGGCCATTGGCGCATGCGAGCGGGGCACCATCATCCTTGGCTCGCCGGCTGAAG
>JAPLUI010000451.1 GCA_026397725.1 Verrucomicrobiota bacterium
GCAAACCAACCGCAATTGTCACCACTCAGGTTCCAAAGAATTCATGGCAGAATCATTGATGGCAGAATCATTTTTCAAGAGTCTTGAGGGGGATTCATCACGGGTCTGTCGGTCTGCGTGCGGATGCGCACAGACAGGGGTTGATCCAATGACTTTTTCCAATTCTGAAATGATTCTGCCATCAATGATTCTGCCATACCTGAGTAGTAACGATATAACAATAAGAGATGAGCGATGGGGTGCCAGTGGCAGGCTGCCAGAGGAGCGGCTTGACCACCATTCGGAAGCAATCTTATCCGTGCAATCCGTGGTGAACAATCTTGCCGCAGGAACCAAGACCCCCACTTGCATGCCCGCGCCACCGGTGGTCCGGGCATGCTGCCCGAGACCAAAGGGGCTCAGGTGTTGGGGACAGGGATGCGGATCGTCACATGCGGACGGCCGCGGCACCTGCAGCAGGTGCGAGCGGGGCGGGGGAGAGGAGCGGGGGGAGGAAATTGAGTGGGCTGGGCGGGTGGTCGATGGCGGGTGCAAGGAGGCTGGCGAAGCGCTCCTCTCTTTCGTCTGCGATTGCGAATGAGGGCGAGCCGCCCACTCCCCTTGACTCGCCGGCTGAAGCCAGCGCTCCGGATGACAGCCCGGCACCCCCGGTGGGGATGACCGCAGCGGGTTGCCCGCGTTGCTGTGGAATTTACGGTTGACGTTCTGCAGGCAGGTTTGCAGTGTTTGCGCCGAGCGGTTTGGTCTGAACATGGGGTTCGTCCGTCCGCCCCGTCGCGATTTTCCAGCAGCAGCATTCAAGTCATGTCAAAAAACAAATTACGCGTCAGCAAGCCGACCAAGCCCCCAGTTTCCATCACCGCCAAGGTCCGGGCGCGGCTGATTGCCGCCAAGGCGCAGAAGATCCTGCCGCTCGAAACGCTGGCGCAAACCAAGCGCGAGATGGACAAGAATGTGGCGGCGCTGGCGACGCCCGAAGAGCTGATGGAGGGGGGCAGGGATCCGGTATTCGCCCTCTATGCGAGTGTGCAACAGATGCTGTCCTTCTGCACCGAGCTGCTCGTTGAGATGCCGGAGCTGCGGGTTTTCAGGCAACGGCTCGAGAAGCTGGATGATGACTATATGCCGGGCTATCCGCCAATGAGTCCCATTACCGGTTCCTATTTTGCCATGTGGACGCAGTGCGACTTGCGGGTCGGCGATGGCCCCGAGACCATGGCCAGCATCTTTGCCGGGATCGGGAACATCTTCGGGCTCGAGGCCGATTACCTGGCCTTGATCAATATCCTGGCGAACTCAAGAATGGGGATATATGAGCACTGCGGGTTGAAAAACGGCACCATCACCTTGCGCGAATTGGTGACCGACTGTGAGCGGCGTTATGGAAAGCCGATGAAATGGGCGACTTGAACGTCGGATGGCGCTTGCGTTAGATCTTCTTCGAAAGCTTCTAGCAAAACTCTTCTTCCTGCGTCTTCTTCCCGGTCTTCTTCGCGGAGGGTGGC
>JAPLUI010000454.1 GCA_026397725.1 Verrucomicrobiota bacterium
ACATGATCGCTGCGCAGGCCAGTGAGCCGGTCCACCGGCATCGAGTAATGCCGAGTGAATTGCAGGTTGCTCTTGCCCCGTGTGACAAAGAACGCTCCCGCATTTGCTATCAGAATGAGACGTCCAAAGTCCATGTAGCCTACTACCGTTGGCTCACAGGTCAATCCAATGGCGGGGCGACCGAAAACCACGCCGTCATGGTTTAGCCTGCTGTGAGAAGCGCTGCCGGGCCATGGTCTTGACGGCGACTTTCATTTCGGCAACGGTCCGGGCGGGTGCGCTGCCGGGCTTGCGTGGCAGGCTCGCGGCGACGGAGGCGAAGGTGCCGGTTTTCGCCGACAGCAAAACCCGCCCGTCCGCCTCGATCTCATAGACCAACTGGTCGGAGGGCCGCAGTTTCAGGACCTCGACCACCGCTTTCGGGATCGTGGTCTGGTTCTTGCTGGTAAGGGTGGAGCGAGTTATGCAAGGAATCGATGCGAATCCCTTAGCGAAGTCAAGGAAGGGGTGCCTCAGTCATTCCCGGCCTCGCGCAGCCGCTGGCACCGCAGATTGCGCTTGCGTTGCGGCGGGGCAGATGGCCAGATGCCTGGCCGCAAGGGGAGGCGTGCCAGGCCGTCGCCCCGAAACCAGCCACGATGACAAGGAGCAGCCACACCCGGAATCCCGCCATTGGCGGCGGCCGTCGCTCAGGCGATGCGAGCGGCGCACCCTGCTCTGCCAGTGCCCGTTTTGAGGATGTGCCGACTGCGGTGAATTCCTCGTTAGGGGTGTTCCGCTATGACCGACCGAGTTTCGAGCGCGGCTGGCATTACCATCCTGAGGCCGAGTTGACCCTGATTCTGGAAAGCTCCGGCCGCCGCTTGGTGGGAGATCACCTTGGAACCTTCGAGGCGGGCGACCTTGTGCTGTTAGGCCCGAACCTGCCACACACTTGGCGCAACGAGGCCGTGCTTTTGCCACGGGGTCGGCGGGCACGTTCGATCTATGTGCATTTCCGCACCGCGTGGTTGGACGAGACCACGGTGGTGCTGCCGGAGTTGCACGAGATCCGGAGGTTGCTGACGCGGGCGGCGCGGGGCCTGTGTTTCGCGGGGTCGGCGCGGGACTGCGCGGCGCGGGAGCTGAAGCGCTTGCCGGAACTGGCCGGGTTGCGGCGGGTGCTGGGGTTTTGGGAATTGTTGCAGGGACTGGCCGAGGCCGGCGGCGGCGAACCCTTGTCGAGCGCGGGCTTTGCCCCGGTGTTAGACGAACTGGCTTGCGCCCGCATCCGCAAGATCCACCGGCATGTGTACGAGCACTTCCGCAGCGGCATCGTCCATCAGGATCTCGCCCGCTTGGCGGGACTCAGCCCGGCGGCGCTCTCGAAGTTCTTCCGCCGCACGACCGGCCGCACGCTCACGGAATTCATCAACGAGGTGCGGGTGGGCGCGGCGGCGCGGCGCTTGATCGACACCACGGAAAACGTTTCTGAGATTGCCTACGCGTCCGGCTTCGAGAGCCTGGCCAACTTCAACAGCACCTTCCGCCACCTCAAGCAGATGAATCCCAGCCGCTTCCGCGAACTCCACCGCAAGCCGTGAACCAACTTGAGGTCTGCGACCGGCGCTGGGTTCCCGCCCATGGCCCCGCCCCCGCCGCGCCCTTGAAACTGTCCCCCCACCACTCGCCACTTTTCCTGCAAGGCCCCCCAAAAATCAATAATTGCTGGTTTTCGGTTTGATACTGTCCTTTTGAACATCTTCCAAACGTACGGAATGGCCAGGCGATCTTCTGGGCCGGATGATCGCCGCGCTCGAAACTTATTTAACCAATAACTTCGCTGCCGCCCTCACTCCCGTCAACCAAGCCTTCGCCATCCTCAGAACACCCGGAAAACGACTGCCAGCCAGCCACCGGCCTCAAACGCCAGGATCCTCCCGACGGCCCAAACGCCTTCTGACTTTGAGCGAAATACGTATTGCAAATCAAATCTCGTAGCCAAATATCACTTCCGTATGACAACATCACTTGTTTCACCCGCGCGTGGCTTGAAATCGCCCACAATGGGGCTAATGCTGCCGCCTTTCTTGAGCCGCTGGTCGATCCTGCAACCGTGATCGTAGCCCCCATCACCCCAACCAATCCGCTTCTCAGCATCCCTCCCCGCCACCAACTTCCCCGCCACGCTCTCCCACCGCCAAACTCCTGTTCCCGCATAATTCACCCGGAAATCATAGACTGCGGATTTTCGGTTTGACAAGTCGCCATCCGCCCGGCCTAACTACCGGGCGCTGGCCGCCGGGCTGCTCAAAATGACGCAACCAGACTCGCTGAATTGTCCCATGCAGCGGTATCTGCGGGTTGCGCCGGAACCTTGGCAACCCGCTATCCCCGGCTGACCCCTGACCTCTGACCCCTGACGCGGAAGATTTCAACATCCAACATTCAATGATCAAGGAAGAGAAGGAATCGACACCGCTGCGACGATTCTTCAACTGACCACCGACCCCTGACCACCGACCTATTGCCTCGCACTCGAAGATTCGCCGGCTGAAGCCGGCGCTCCATGACGACCCTTGCCCTTCTCTTCTGCTGGCTCTGCTGGCTCTTCTATCTTCTATCTTCTATCTTCTAGTTAGTGCCGACGGTCGGACGGTGGATCTCGGGTCGTTCCGCAGCACCGCCGGTGAGATTGCGGAGTTCTTCGATGAATCCGCGGCACGCGGGCAGGGGGAGGCAGAGAGGCTTAGGGATGCCAATCGCAAATACCATCCACTCCTTCCTCTGATCCTGCGTCTTGCCCGCTGAACTCCGACCTCTGCACACTTGCCATTTCCTTCTCATCTCACGCCGCTGGCGACAAGTGGGCGTGCCCGGCGGTCACGCCCTGACCTCCGATCCTACGTCTCACCCCATGTTCACCGACGACCCACTCCTCCCCATCTCCGCGCTCCAGCACTTGTGGGGTTGCCCGCGCCAGTGCGCCTTGATTCACTTGGCGATGCTCCGGGTTTGGTGAATTTCACATATTGCCATTTCCGGCTCGAAATTTCGGCGGATCCCGGCATGTTTCGGGCGTGGACTTGTTTACCAAACCCCAAACGCTCGAGCCGAAGGCGCTTTCCGTGACCCAGTTGTTGCGGCGGATGAAGAATCTGTTGGAAGTGCAAGTGGGTGAAGTCTGGGTCGAAGGAGAGGTTTCCAATCTGCGCAAACAGGGCAGCGGTCATTGGTATTTCTCGCTGAAAGATGAAGGAGCACAGCTTCAGTGCGCGATGTTTGGCGCAGCCAAACGCCCGGGCGCAGCGGCGCTGGCGGATGGCGTGCAGGTGCGGGTGTTTGCGGAAGCCAGTGTGTATGAGGCCCGCGGGCAGCTTCAGATGATCGTGCTCAAGGCCGAGCGGGCCGGCATGGGCGATCTGCAGGCACGCTTTGATGCGCTGAAGCGGAAACTCCAGGCGGAAGGATTGTTCGACCCGGCACGCAAGCGGGCGATTCCCAAATTTCCCCGCGTCATTGGCCTGGTCACTTCAGAGACCGGCGCGGCGCTCCGGGATATGCTCAATATCCTGCAACGGCGTGCGCCCTGGGTCCAGCCGGTGCTGGTTCCGGTGCGGGTGCAAGGTCGCGAGGCGGCGGCGGAAATCGCCCGAGCCATCGAGAGGCTCGGCCGGGCCGAGGCATTCGGTTACCCGCAGTGTGAGGTGTTGATCGTCGGTCGCGGCGGCGGCTCGTTAGAGGATCTGTGGTGTTTCAACGAGGAAATCGTGGCACGGGCGATTGCCGCTTGTCGGTTGCCGGTCATTTCGGCGGTGGGGCATGAGATTGACTTCACGATTGCCGACTTTGTGGCCGATCTGCGGGCACCCACACCGAGCGCAGCGGCGGAGTTGGCGGTGCCGGATGGCGCGGAGTTGCTGGCGCGACTGCTCCAGACCCGGCGTCGGCTGTCCCGCTTGGTGCTTGAGCGTCTGGCCAAATCGCAGGCCGTGCTCAACGGCTTGAAGCGCGGCGTGCTCCAACGGGGTGGCGACAAGCTGCTGCGCGAGCCGATGCTGCGGCTCGACACGCTGCGGGTCCGGCTCGCCCAAGTCCTCCGCAATGAAATGGAGGCCGCCGCCGTGCGTCTCCACGAACTCCGCTTCCGTCACCGCTCGCAGCATCCGACGCGGATCCTCGAACGTCGTTTGGAACATCTCTCTAACCAACGCAAGCGCCTTGCGCGGCTCACCCAGGAGACCCTGCTTCGGAACCACGAGCAACTCGCCCGCCTGCGCGGGCTGCTGCGCACCCTGGGGCCCGAATCCGTCTTTCAACGCGGGTTTTCCATCACCCTGGGCCCGGACGGGCGGATCGCTCGCTCGGCGACCGCCCTGCAACCTGGCGAGGTGCTGCGAACCAAGTTCGCCGATGGCGAGGCAAGCAGCCGGGTGCTCGAAACTTTCGTGAAAATTCCCTGAATTCGCGGCTGGTCCCAGCCTCAGAACTCAGCGTTCGACCTCAGAGGAGCCAATGAGTCGAGCAAGTTGAATTCCCTGAAAGGGCGGCAGATCGACAGGTTGCCCGCGCCCGGCAGATTCGCGCCTGGGGGCTCGACAGGGCGGACGTTGCGGGCATAGT
>JAPLUI010000141.1 GCA_026397725.1 Verrucomicrobiota bacterium
GGTTCCAGCGGGTTGTTGGTTGGTCCCGAAATACAAGGTGTCCACGACTTCATTGGCAGCGGCGGCGACGTCCACCTTGCCGCCGTCGATCACGAGTTTGTTCGTGTTGGCGATGGAATTGCCGCTCACCGCGAGGGTGCCGCCATTCACGGTGGTGTCGCCGCCGTAGGTGTTGGCACCGACTAGTACGAGCGTACCCGTGCCGTCCTTGGTCAAGCCGTAGCCGTTAGCGCCGCCAGAGATCGCGCCACCGACGGTGAGCGTTGCATCGTTATGAATCGTCACCGTGCGGCTCCCGGTCAGCAGCACCGACCCGGTGCCGAGGTTCAGGTCGCTGTTCGCGCCGTTGCTGCCGAAGAAGGTGAAGTTGGCGTCCCATTGCATGGACGGGTTATACGTCGAGGTGGTGATCGCCGCGCCGCTGCTCTGGTCGAGGTTGCCGCCGTTAAAGTCGAGCACCCCATTGACACCTCCGGGTTACTACTCAGGTATGGCAGAATCATTCATGGCAGAATCATTTCAGAATTGGAGAAAGTCATTGGATCAACCCCTGTCTGTGCGCATCCGCACGCAGACAGGCCGACCAGTGATGAATCCCTCTCAAGACTCTTGAAAAATGATTCTGCCATGAATGATTCTGCCATGAATTCTTTGGAACCTGAGTAGAAACACCATGAATTCTTTGGAACCTGAGTAGTAACACCTCCGGGGCTGTTGTAGTGCAGGGTGCCGCTATCGACATAAGCGCCGGCATAAGGATTGAGAGTGCCGGTGACCTTCAGCGTGCCGCCCGAGCCCCTTGTCGAACTGGCACCCTCAAACTGCAGCCCGCCGAGGGTGATGTCGGTTCCCAGCGTGACCGTCCCCCCGCTGCCGCCGAAGACCGCCGTGTCGTATTTGGCGTTGTTCCAGGCCACATGGGCCAGTCCGGCACCCTGGTCCCAGTTCATGAGCGTGGTGTTCCAGATGCCGTTGCCGCCCGCGCTGAGGCCGTCGCCGTTAGCGCCGATGTTGGTCGTCCCGCCGTCCCACCAGAGCGTGCCGGCCTGCACGGGGCCGGCGGCCAGCAGCAATGCCAGCCACGCAAGTACCGTCAAGGCGCTTTTCCTCCGTGGGTTTTGGTTCAGGGTTTGATGCTCCAGGATTGGATTCAGGTTCTTCATTTTCATACTCATCTATGCTCCTATCTCATGTTGGTTGGTTCTGGCCGCGCGGCCGTTTCATCAGGGTAATTCAGGTTACTTTCCAATAATTCATTGGCAGTTGAGCCGGACAGATTTCGGTGCGAACGGCGTGATGTCGATACGATTCGCACCAGCTTTCAGATATTTCGTCACGTCGAGCCGGAACGGTTTGCCGATGAACCCGCCGGCATACTGGCCGTTGACCGTAACACATGCGGCCGCCTCGGGTGTGATCTCTTCAGCTTCGAGGTACGCACGGGCCGGCAGGGTGGCCAACTCGCAGCGGCCGTGGAAATTGTGCGACGGCGACGGTGCGTGCGTGGCGCCACGGTTGGCGGGAATCTCCGGATCCTTTTCCACCGGTATCGACGGATCCACCACCACCGGCAAGGAGCTGATACCTGTTAGGACGCGTGCTGGCAGGTCGCGCTTGCCAGGTTGGAACACCAGCAATTCACTTTCGTTCGGTTCCAGCGTCAGATCCACTTCCACACCCTGGTCGGTGCGCCGGTAGTTGACGGCTGTGATTTCGTTGCGCATCGGGTCCCAACATTCCGGCACGCCGGCGGCGGCGATGCGAAAGCGGAATTGGCGCGGCTCGCCAAGATGGTTCTGATTGGTGATGAAAAACACGTCGCGCCCGGATTTCACGCGGTGCAACACGTGGAGCCAGCCACTCGTCTCGCCTTCCAGCACTTCCATCACCAACGGAATACCGGCAGCCTTGATGTCGTTGACGGTCGGAACCCCTGGCAGCATCTTCCACGGGATCCCGGCACTGAGCCTGCCGATGTCGGCGGCCGTCTTGCCGAGGGTGGCGGATTTTGTCGGCGTGATACCGTGGCCGATCACGATCCCGCCGTTGTCGGCGAACGCTTTCACCTTCGCCAGCGTCTCGTACGGAATCACTTCCGTCCCCGGCACGATCAGCACCTGATAGCGTTCCTGCTGGAGCAACACTTCCTTGCCGGAGAGCTTCGCCTCTTTTTCGAACACGTCGAAGGGCAGCCAGTCGGAATCTGATAGAGCATCCTGCAAGGCTTCCGAAACCGGCTCGGGCGGAAGCACATGTTTTCCCGCGTTGCAAGCGGCTGTATAATTCTTCTGCAACTCTCCATCAACTCCCGGATTTGGCGGGAGCACTCCTGCGACCTGGCGGATGTTGCCGTTGAACAAGATCGCGACCGCGCAGACGTGCCGGCCGCCGCTGAGCATCAGGTTGAGCCGGCTCGAGTAGTCGGCATAGACGCGATAGAGTGGCCAACGCGGCTCATAGCCGCCGTTATAGAAGAAGGGCGGACAATCGCTGTCGTAAGGTGCGCGTGGATTAAACGAGCACGGAGTCTGGAAATTGATTCCGCACACCTGCATATGATCGGTCCACCATTTCATCTCGGGATAGGTGATGTCCTGGCCGCGCATGCCGAAGTTTTCGACCATAGCCAGGTCATCGCGCTTGCCTAACACATGGGAGATGGAGCTTGCCAGTTTCGGCGTGGACCACAGCGGAGCATGGACCGGGAGCGGCTCGCGTTCGCCCCAGCGGAACTGCGACCATACGGCGTCTATGCCTCCCATGTCGCTGTAGCGCTGCAGGCGGAACATGTCACCGGCGCAGAATTCCGGACGCCAATAGAGATTGTTATGTTCCATCATATGGCCCCGCGACAGCACACCATGTTCATGGCACCATGCCGTTATCCCGCCGAACATGGTCCGCCCCCATGTTTCAGCGAACGCGTCAAGATATTGGAAACGTGCCGCAGCTTGCGACTCCCCGGCCAACTCGAATTTGTAGGCGACGTATGCTTTTTTCCAATCCACACCCCATTCTGCGAGCGTGCGGTCGAGTTCCGTGCCCCAATCGCCTTGCGTTTCCGGTTCGTCGTAAAAGAAACCGGCTATGGTCTTGCCGAAATCGTCCTTGAAATGATCGTAGTGCGGTTGATAGACGGTGGCAAGGTACCAGTCGACACAGTCCCTGCTCGCGCCGTCGACGCTGAGCTGCTTGAATTGGGTGAGAGGCGGTGCCTGCTCGTGGGAGAACGTCATAATGCGCCATTTCCCAGCCGGAACCTTCCAGCGTAGTTCACCGGCGCTTATGAACTTCTTCACATCGAGCAGGCTGTCGGCGTCTATCCTGCCGTCGTCCGTCATGCGTCCCGCGATCGTGACGATATGGCGTTCACCACCATGACCAGGTGCGGTGAGGTCCTTTGGGCCTTCCACGTCTGTTGCGACCGCCACCAGCTTCTTCGCCGCATACCGAGGCGGCACGTTGTTGCCAACGCTCTGGCTCTGCCACCATTTCTCGTCGAGTATCCACATCGTAAGCTTGTTCTTCTTTGCCGCGTCGAGGCATATACCAAGGTCACGGAACCACTTCGGGCCGAGCCAGTCATCATGCGGCCGCGATTCGACCGTGAAGGAACCGTTGCCGCCTTCGGCCACCTTGGCGATATACATCTCGAGCCGTTCTTTCGAGTCATCGCCGTGCAGCCAGAGAAACGGTGACATCGCCCGCCGCGTCTCCATGGGCAGTACACGGAATTGCTGTTCCACGGTGGTCATCGGAGGTTCGCCGGCACGAGCGGCTGATAAAGCCGATAATATCAGGCTGATTGCTATTGCTGTCGGTTTGCGCATATTGGTCATTTTTTGTCCTTGCCAATTGACACAACTCTCTTATGATCCGCAGTCATCTCCTGCCATCTGTGGTTCTGCTTTCATCTGCCGGGTTACTTCTGCCCCTGGGCCTTCCTGAGATCCATAATTGCCTCGGCGAACGCCTTGCCTATCGGCGCCATAATCTTGGCGGCTCCAAGGTAATAGTAGCCCCCGTTGGAGACGCCAGCCTTCAGGCGCTTCTCCTCCTCCGGCGTAAGTTTCTCGCCCTTTTCAGCTCGTGCCTGCAGGGTACCAAGATCGTCATCCCAGAAGGGTGCCGTTTCCACCGCCACCACGTTGCCCTTGAACTCGGGAAGCGCCGCCGGCGCGGCCATGGCCGCGCGGAAATGCTGCATGTGCAATCCTGGCTTCATGCCGTCAATCCCCATGACTCCAATCACGAATGGCATTTTCGGCGCCGACAGATCCTTGCGCACATCGCGAATGAACATCGTCAGCCATTTCGCGTACAGGGAGTAACCGCCGGGCTGATCCCGGTCTTCATAGGTCCATTCGTTGATATAGTCGTTAAACCCCTGGAACCAGACGAAGCCGGCCAGTTCATAGCCCTGTGCTGGATCGTAGTCAGGAACCACCCGCTTGATATCCCCCAGCACCTTCTTCACATGCTCTATCATGAGACGGTAGGTCACGCCGCGCTGCGCCTTGGCGACCCGCTCCCTCAGCTCGTTCAGATCCTCGTTGTGCTGTTTGGCCCAGTCTATGGATTTCTGGCTGGCCAATAAGGGTCCGGCACTGGGAGGCCGGAAGTCAGAGCACAGATCCTTTCCGCCCCAGGATGTCTTGATGATCAGAATCGGTTCGTTTAGCGCCTTCTCCATGTAAATGCCAAACGTGAATTCCGGGCCAATCTGGTGGGTCGAGGCACCAAATCCGGTTGTCAGTCGGCCTGTATACTCAGTCGTATCTTCGTAAGCCCGACAAATCGCTGAAATCCAGACCTTCTCGCACACCCGCGGAGTGCCATCAGCATTCCGCATCTCCTTGAGAATAGGAGCCGTCTTCGGATCATCAGCCATCGAATCGAACGTCGATACGTCCACATTCCCCTGCATGTTCGACTGCCCGGCCATGATAAACACCTTCAGCGGCTTGGCCATCGCCTGATAGGCAAACCCAAACATCAAACCGACAACTACTGCAAACATCGTACACTTCATAACTCTGTCCTTTCTAATGCCGTTAATACTACACTGGGTTACTTCTGTCTTAGGGCTTCTTTAGATTTACTATCGCCTCGGCAAAGGCCTTGCCGATCGGCGCCATAATCTTGGCGGCACCGAGATAATGATAACCACCGTTGGAGGCGCCGGCTTTCAGGCGCTTGTCCTCCTCTGCCGTGAGTTTCTCGCCCTTCTCCGCCCGAGCTTGCAGCGCAGCCAAATCGTCGTCCCAGAATGGCGCCGTTTCCACCGCAACCACGTTGCCCTTGAATTCAGGAAGCGCCGCCGGCGCGGCCATGGCTTGGCGGAAATGCGACATGTGCAACCCGGGCTTCATGCCATCAATGCCCATGACGCCGATCACGAAGGGCATCTTCGGCGCGTTAAGATCCTTGCGTATATCGCGGATGAACAGCCTTAGCAGCTTCGAGTACATGGCGTATCCGCCGGGCTGGTCCCGGTCTTCATAATACCATTCATTGATATAATCGTTGAACCCCTGGAACCAGACGACCCCCCCCAGTTCATAGCCCTGCTTCGGATCGTAATCCGGGACCACCCGCTTGATGTCCTCCAAGACCTTGCGCACATGCTCGATCATGAGACGGTAGGTCACGCCGCGCGGCGTCTTGGCAACCCGCTCATGGAGCGCGTTCAGATCCTCGTTGTGCTGTTTGGCCCAGTCTATCGATTTATTGCTGGCCACGTAGGGTTCGGCACTGGGTGGGCGGAAGTCCGAACTCAGATCCTTGCCGCCCCAAGCGGTCTTGATGATCAGTATCGGTTCATTCAGCGCCTTCTCCATGTAAATGCCAAACGTGAATTCCGGGCCAAACTGCTCTTTTGAGGGACCAAAGCCTGCCGTCAATTTGCCCGTCTGCTCGGTTGTTTCGTCGCCGGCGCAGCCTATCGATGAGATCCAGACCTTCTGGCACACGACGGGTTTGCTGTCGGCACCGCGCATCTCCTTGAGGATGGGTGCCGTCTTGGGATCACCGGCCATGGAATCGAGCGTCGATATGTTCACGTTTCCCTGCATGTTCGACTGCCCGGCCAGGATATATACTTTAAGCGGCTTTGCCACCGCCTGACTAACGGTCCCGGCCATCAGGCCGACAACTCCCGCAAGGGTCATCCACATCATACTCTTTATTCTCTGTTCTATGTTTCTCATGGTGTTTCTTTCTTGGTGTTGTGCGAAGCATCCCCACTTGTGGATGCCTGCGCGATAAAATTGGCGACCTTGATCCGTGGCGACAAGGGTCGGAAATATGGATGATTTCATTGCTTGAAAAGTTCTGGATAATGTTTCCTGATCAAGGACTGCTCCTCTTGCGTCAGGGCCGAGGAAGACACCGGAGCATCTTCCGGGCGCTGGTGCTTTTGATTGATGCGATTGATCAGGCTCCAGTTCCGAGTCGGTTTGTCCGGTGTGGGGTCGGCAGGCTCATGGGCTGGCAGATCGTAACGGGTAAAGTCAATGATCTTGCCGGGTTCATCCTTCTGCCAGTCGCGCAGGATGGCCAACCTGAAATCGGTGTTCATGAACCAGCGGATTTCCAGGTTTTTGTCAGAACCTCCGATGCCGGTGCCACGCTGCACAAACCGGTAATCCAAACCTTTGTTGTCCGGATGTTCGCGCCGCCAGGCTTCACCAAACTCCCCCTGCGTTACAACCCGGGCGTCAGGCCAGCGTTGGTGCACATTCCGCAGCCACTTGGTGAGGCACTCCAAAACCTCCGGCTTGAAGTCCGCGAGCACACTGATCTCCCAGCAATTGACAATCCATCCGAATCCGTTGCGCTTGAGCCCGTCGTCAAAGTGGTTCTCCGTCACGGCCATCACCTCGGCCATGCCTTTCTCCACGCCAAGGGTGCCATACGATTCGATAGGTCCCACCCCGAGACGGCTGTTGAAACCGCCCTCGAAACCGAAGCGCCGCACGCAAAGAAAATCACAGGTCCAACCGTCCATGTTCACGCAATCGATGAAATCGGCCTTTCCCTGTGCCGGCTTGCACCCGTGTTCACGACTCGGGTAATAGGGATAAGAGATGGAGCCGTCACCGTCGCCATTGTCGATGCCGTACTGACTCCAGATCGTGCCCTGGCAAACATGAATGCCCTCCTCCTCGGCAAGGTAACGCATATTCTCAGCCGCCAAAAAGCCAGCCACGATGCTTTTGGGTTTGTAGCCATCTCCAACCATGTCTCGTAGGATCTGAAGCGCCTCCTTGATGTCTTTGTTGACCTGAGCCCGGGGACTATACATCGGCGCAAAATATCCACCCGGAATGAAGGTGATCTCATCGCCATAGGTCTTGTGATAGCCGACCACCTGCTTGCGGATGGCGGCATAATTCGGCCGTTCATCATGGAGCGCCAGCCAGGAGAAGGCCCAAGTCATCCTGGCACCTGGAAACCCTTTGCTGACGGCGTCGCGAAATGCGGCGACGGATTCCGGGGTGTGGCGAGGCGCCTCGTCATTGCCTCTGTTCACATCACGTGCGGCCTCGATCTGGTTCACACGGATCACCGTGTTCAAGGTCAGGAACCGGCCGCCCTTCACCTTTAATGGCTCATTCGCGGTCAGCTCAGCCGCGATCAACACACTTCCTGAAATCATAACGGTTAAGAATGTGATGATCAGATTCGTTTTCTGTTTTGTTAGGTTGTTCATGGTCTTAGCTTGGAGTTCTGTCGTGGTGCGCGGCGATTTGCCATCTTTTCGGCGTCTCAGTAATTCAGCCTTTCAGAAGACGCGGGGCCGCCGTTGCGCACCGGCGACCCCGCTGGATTCCAGGGAAAACCCATTAACTCTGGAAAGGGATATGAAGATTGTGGATCGTGGATAGTGGATTGTGAATTGTGAATGATTCGTCTCTTCTTCCATCTTCGATCTTCGATCCGCTATCTCCGATCCTCTATCTCTTCATTCTCACTCCGCCTTGACGCGCAGGAACAAGGTGGAATTGTTATCTAGCAGGACTGCGGGCACCTCGACGGTGACCTCCTCGACCGTGGGGCTGATGCTTGTGGCGAGCGGAGGGTCAGTCACCGGAGTGAAAGCAACCCACGGTTCGCTGAGAGTGGTGGAGTACTGATAGGTATAGTTCAGGCCGGAATCCTTGGTCCGGGTGTATTTGAAGACCCCGGTGGCCTTGTCGAGTGGCTGGCTGATCGGATTGGCCGACGAACCGGTGGTGGGATCGAGGCCGAAGGCGAATTCCTGCTGGTTGTTCTGGCCGTCGCCATCAGGATCATGGGCGGGATCCTTGTCGGACAAGGTGGCGCCATTGGCAAAGGTGCCCTTGGCCCACATGTCATACGGGGTACCGGAGGAGGCGGTTGTGTCAATCAGTTGGAAGCCGTTAACAGGAGCGTTTGCACCATCCCCAAGCCGGAACCCGAGGTGACCGCTGGCGTCAGGGGTGAGACCAGTAATGCGGTACCAGTTGGTCGCTCCATTGACGTCCGCCGGGTTGGTGTCCTGAGTCAGCGGCGGAAGGACCCCTGCTGTCCCCCCCACCAGATGGTTCACATAGATGGTTCCGGTGAGCCCGGTTCCGACGGTCTGCGTCACAGGGTAGCCGGAATTGCCGTCGTTCCAATACCAATCGGAGTAGATGATGAGGTCATAGGTGCCGCTCGGACTAAGACCCTTGATCGTCATGTTGACCGTTGCTCCCAATCCCCCAATGTAATTGGCAAAGATCTTGTCCCCGCTCGTTAGACTGTGCCCACCGATACCCGGACCCCTGAGGTCAAGAGTGACACCGGCGGCGGAAGAACCTGTGGAGTCCGCCAACGCCATGGCGGTCTGAGGCGACGTGGTGACGGAATTCCAGGTGCTGTTCGGGGTGTTTTCAGGAGCGGCGCCCACGTAATTGTCACTCGGGGTGATTGAACCTCCGAAGTTCACATTCCAGACCGTCACCATGGAGAGGCTGTTGGTGCTCGCCGAGGCAGGGTCGGACGGAGCCGTCTCGTTTTGCGCCGGGCTCTTGTCGCGTGCCGTCACCGTGTAGGTGTAGGTCGTGCCGGGAGTCAGCCCGGTATCGGTATAGCTGGGGCTGGTCTGCCAATCGCTGCTGGTCGCGCCCGGATTGCCGCTGGTCTCGGTGAAGTAGTATTCCACGGCGTTGGCATCGCTGGCGGTGGTGGCGGTCATGGTGATGCTGGAACTGGACCCGCTCACCGCAGCGGGCGTGCTGGCCCAGGTCATCGGATTGGGGGTCGGCGGGTCGGTGTCGGCCACGACGACGGGGACTTCAATCAGTTGGAAGCCGTTAAATGGAGCGTTGGCACCATCCTGAAGCCGGAACCCGAGCTGACCGCTGGCGTCAGGAGTGAGACCCGTCATGCGATACCAGTTGGTCGCTCCATTGACGTTCGCCGGGTTGGTGTCCTGAGCCAGCGGTGGAACCTGGCCATAGGCATGCGTGTTATCGTGATTCACGTAGATCGTGCCGGTGAGCCCGGTTCCGACAGTTTGCGTCACGGGATAGCCAGAGTCGGTCCCGCTCCAAACCCAATCGGAGTAGATGACGAGGGCATAGGTTTTGCTCGGACTAAGACCCTTGATCGTCATGCTGACCGGTCCTCCCGCAAAGTAATTGGTAAAGATTTTGTCCCCACTCGATAAAGTTCTGCCAGTCATCTCCGAACCACTCGGACCACTTAGGTCAAGTGTGACACCGGTGCCGGAGAAACCCGTGGAGTCCGCCAACACCATGCCGGTCTGTGGCTGGGTAGTGACGGGATTCCAGGTGCTGTTCGGGGTGTTTTCAGGAGCGGCACCCACGTAATTGTCACTCGGGGTGATTGGGCCACTGTAGGAGCTGTTCACGAAGTTGACATTCCAGACCTCAACCGTGGAGAGGCTGTTGGTGCTCACCGAGGCGGGCGCGGACGGATCCGTCGCGTTCTGCGCGGGACTCTTGTCGCGCGCCGTCACCGTGTAGGTGTAGCTCGTGCCGGGAGTCAACCCGGTATCGGTATAGCTGGGGCTGGTCTGCCAACCGCTGTCGTTGCCGCCGCCGGTGCAAGTGAAGTAGTATTCCACGACGTTGGCATCGCTGGCGGTGGTGGCGGTCATGGCGATGCTGGTGCTCGACCCGCTCACCGCAGCGGGCGTGCTGGCCCAGGTCATCGGATTGGGGGTCGGCGGGTCGGTATCGTCCACGACGACGGCATGTTCAATCAGTTGGAAGCCGTTACAAGGAGCGTTTACACCACCTCCAAGCCCGAACCCGAGATGACCGCTGGCGTCAGGGGTGAGACCCGTAATGCGATACCAGTTGGTCGCTCCATTGACGTTCGCAGGATTGGTGTCCTGAGCCAGCGGCGGAACGGCGCCATTGGCATGCGTGTTATCGTGATTCACGTAGATCGTGCCGGTGAGCCCGGTTCCGACAGTTTGCGTCACGGGGTAGCCAGAGTCACCCCCAGTCCAATACCAATCGGAGTAAATGACGATGTCATAGACCCCGGTCGGGTTAAGACCCTTGATCGTCATGTTGACCAGTCCTCCCCCAATATAATTGACAAAGATCTTGTCACCGCTCGTTAGACTCCAACCACCGGTCCCCCCAATATTTTGGTCAAGTGTGACACCGGCGGCGGAAGAACCCGTGGAGTCCACCAACGCCATGCCGGTCTGAGACGAAGTGACGGCATTCCAGGTGCTGTTCGGGGTGTTTTCAGGAGCGGCGCCCACGTAATTGTCACTCGTGGTGATTGAGCCACCGAAATTGACATTCCAGACGGTTTGGGCGTGCGCGGATGGGTTCGTGAGGACGAAGGCCGCGAGCGCCACAGCGGTGCCGCGGCACCGCGTGCAAAGGGTGCGATGATTCGTTTTCCTAACGGATTGCTGATTGCTGATTGCTGATTGCTGATTGTTGATTCATAGTTTTTGGTTTGTTAGTTCTGGAGACGGACATAATAGCCGATCAAGTCGCCGAACGAATTGGCGGCGCGGTAGAAATATGATCTGTCGTTGAGGATTGCTGCTGTTGTGCTGTTGCGGTTTCACATTCTCATAACAAGGCCCCCTCAGGGAAGCGCATGTTTGTGCGCTGCCCTGAGGATTCTAGCTACCGAGGTACTTCACGACGGCTTCGGTG
>JAPLUI010000110.1 GCA_026397725.1 Verrucomicrobiota bacterium
CTTGGTCTTACTTGATCATTGAATGTTGGAAGTTGAATGTTGAATGTTGAAATCTTCGGCGTGCCTCATGGCAACCCCGCCGCTCTCCCGGTTGAGCCACAGCGGGGTGGCGGGCTGCGCCCTTCCCACCGCACTCCATACCTTGGCTCGCGCCTGGGCAGGTGAAGGTATGGAGTGCGGTGGGAAGCGCTGCGCCACACCGCTGCCGCCGCGTCCGAGCGGCTCCGCTCCGCCTTGGTCGTCCGCTCCGCCTTGGTCGTCCCCTCCGCCCGGTCTTGGGATCCCGCCCCGTCTGGCGCTGGCGTCCTGACGACACGTCCGCCCCGCAAGGCCTGGCGCAACGTCGATTCATTCACGCCCGCCTGGCGGGCCACTGCCGCAACCGAGCCCCTCCATTTTTCACGATGCCGAGTGCCGGACCGATTCGAATTGCGCCGTCTGGAAACCCCGGCAACATGAGCTGTGGCATGCCAAGGCCATGCTCGACCTGGAGAAAATGTGAAAGGCTGAAATTTTCCGGGAATCCAAACCGTATCCCTGGTCGTGATGGGAAGACCAACCACCCCTCACGTCCGATCTCCGCGCCGCGCATGGGCGTTCCCAAGCGCGGCCGGCCCCAAACCAAATTCCTAGCAATTCAATCAATTCAATAATCAACCAACCAGACCAACCCCTATGCAACCATCCCCATTGAACAATCCGTCAAGACGCGCCTTCCTCAAACAATCCGCCGCGGCGCTTGGCTTGCCGCTGGCCGTGCCGCAGATCCTGGCCAAGCCGGTGGCCGGCGCCAACGACAAGCTGAACCTCGCGTGGGTCGGCTTCGGCAACCAGGGCGGAGGAGACCTGGGTGCCTGCGCCGGCGGCAACAACATCGTCGCCCTCTGCGACTGCGATCAGAATATCCTGGATCGCGGCAAACAGAACTTCCCCGGTGCGAAACTCTACACGGACTTCCGCAAGATGCTCACGGAAATGGGCGACAAAATCGACGGCGTGGGCGTCGGCACCCCCGATCACACCCACTTCGCCATCGCCTACATGGCGATGAGCATGGGCAAGCACGTCTTCGTCGAGAAACCGCTGGTACACTCGCTCTGGGAGGCCCGCACCCTGCGTGAACTTGCCGCCAAGAAGGGTCTCGTCACCCAGATGGGCAACCAAGGCCACGCCTCCGAGGGCGCGCTCCTGATCAAGGAGTGGTATCAGGCCGGGTTGATCGGCGAGGTCAAGGAAGTCATTGTCTGGACCGATCGTCCGAAGTCGGGCTGGGGGTTCAATGGCAACGTGATGACCGCGTTTCCCAAGGCCGAACCACCGCCAAAGGGCATGGACTGGAACCTGTGGCTGGGGCCGTCTAACCAGAAGGTCGGCTTCAGCCCGGCGTTTCACCCGACGACCTGGCGCCCGTGGTGGGACTTCGGCTGCGGCGGTCTCGGCGACATCGGCTGCCACACCATTGACACCCCGTACTGGGCGCTCGACCTCGGCGCGCCCGAAAGCGTGGAAGTGGCAATGAAGGGCGAAGTCAATCCGATCCACACTCCTAACGGATCGATCGTCACCTTCAACTTCCCCGCGCGGGGTAACAAGCCGCCGGTGAAAGTGAAATGGTATGAGGGCCCCAGCCTGCCGGCTGCTCCGGCAGGCTACGACGGCGGCACGCCCGGGGGCGAGGGTGGCATGATCATGGTCGGCGAAAACGGCGGGATCTTCCACGGCGGCATGCGCCCGGACAGCCCGGTGCTCTATCCGAAAGCCAGATGGGAGGCCTACCGGGCCAGCGGCGACAAGCAGGTTCCCAAGACGATTCCGCGCACCCACGGCATCCACCGCGACTGGGTGGAGGCCATCAAGAATGACAAGAAGTCCTGCTCCGACTTCGGTTACTCCGGTCCGCTCACGGAGGCGATCCTGCTCGGCACGCTGGCGATCCGCACCGGCAAGACGGTCCAGTGGGACGCGAAGAAGCTGGCGATCACCGGCAACCCGGAGGCCGCGAAGCTGATCAACCCGGAAGCCCGCGAGGGTTGGCGTCCCAAGGATCTCGCATGAGCACTGGCACTCGAAGCGGGTGAAACCGAACGTTGGCAAGCGGTGTCAGCTCTGCTGCCAGGCACCGCGGACCTCGCAGGTCATCTGGGCATTGAGCGCCTCCGGCGACACGATGCGATAGGCCTTTGGATCCCAGACCACCTCGCCGCCGGACTTGATGGCAAGCAGCGAGAGGTGGCTCAGGGCGTCGGAGCGCACCGCGTCCTCGATCGGCGCGATGGAGGGCGTGCGCTCGCGGACGGAATCCACGAAGGACTTGTAGTACTGGTTGTGATAGAGTACGCGCTTGGTGCCATCGCACTCTTTCATCTTGAACCAGTCCGGGTTGCTCGCGGCGACGCCGCCGCGGCTCAGGCTGACCCATCCCTTCGAGCCGAAGAAAGTGGTGCCATCGCCATCCCAATTCTGGCGATACTTTTTGACGATGGGCTCGGCGTGGTTGTGGCTCATGAAGCGCATCGGCAAGCCGCCGGCGAACTTGATGTCCACATCCCAGGTGGCGCAGGTGTCGAACAGCGCCTTGGGCGTGGGGAACTCGCCCTTGCCCTTGAAGCTGGCCGGGCCTTTCTGGTCGTAGTCCAGGCCCCAGATCGCGATGTCAAGCGGGTGCGCGCCCCAGCCGGCGATGAAGCCCAGCGCGTAATCCGAACAATACCAGGAACCGGCACTCGTAAGGCGATCATTGCTGCACGGTTTCATCGGCGCGGGCCCGAGATAGAGGTCATAATCGAGACCGGCCGGCACCGGGATCTCGTCGAGCGAGCCGCCGCCACTGCCTGCCGGCGCCCAGACCTCGATGCGCTCCAACTCGCCGATGTAGCCGTTGAGCACCAACTCGATGCCGCGCTTGAGCAACTCCTGGCTGCGTTGTTGGGTGCCGTATTGGAAGATCCGCTGGTGCTTCTGGCAGGCCTCCTGCAGCGCCCGGTTCTGGGCGAGCGTGTGGCCGAGCGGCTTCTCGATATAGACGTCCTTGCCCGCCCGCACCGCCGCCAGCCCGACCGGCACATGCCAGTGATCGGGCGTCGCGATGATGACCGCGTCAATCGACTTGTCGGCCAGCAGTTCGCGGAAGTCGTTGTAGAGCTTCGGCTCATGCTTCTGCGAGTCCTGAACGCGCTTGCCCGCCGCTTCGCGCCGTTGTTGGTAGGGATCGGCGATGGCGACGCTGACCGCGCCCTCGACCCCGAGGAAATTCTGCAGCAGGCCGCTGCCCTGGCCGCCGGTGCCGATGTGGCCGAGCTGGATTTTGCGGCTCGGCGCGGTCTCGCCGCCGAGCACGCGACTGGGGATGAACTGCGGCGCTACGCCTGCGGCAAGCACGCCACCCAGAAAGCGGCGGCGTGTGATCTGGTTTTCGTTTTTCATGTTAGGAATTCGGTCTTGATGTTTCATTTGAACTAGGGGGTAAAGCATGGTTGCAGCCAGAGTCAGGGTGACTTGCTCGCGAGCATATCCGCCGAACCCGGCATGCCAAGCAATCTTTTCGGAAAAATCACCCGGCTCTTTCGCTCATGCTTGCGCTTGCGTGTGGCGGAGCTGTCAGAGTACCCTCCGGTGGACGGTGGCTCCACGGTTGGGCTGCCTCATTTGGTCTCGTCCACAGCCACCGCCTCCCTCACCGGCCGCTCCCGCCGCGACTCCCGCACGGCTGAATTTCCTCCACCGCCTCGAATCCCTCGCCATCCGCCCCGCCACCCGCGACTACTACGTTCGCTGGGCCGAGGGCTGGATCAACCCGCCAAATGGATTGATGAGTGATGATTGTTGAATTCTGATTTCAGAAGTGACTGAAAGGCGAATTCTTCATCTTCCATTCAAACCTCAAAAATCAACACTCAGCTCTCATCAATCTCCTTCCAACCGCCGATACCACCACCGCCTGGTTCGACGACTTGGCCCGCTCCACCCACCTCGCCGACTGGCAATTCCGGCAGGCCGTGGATGCGTCGGACTTGTCGGACTTGTCGGACGCATCGGACGCATCGGACGCATCGGACACGTCGGACTTGTCGGACGCGTCGGACGCATCGGACATATCCTGGCACACGGGATTCCCGGCCTTCCCTGGGCGGCCGCCTTCGATTGGCAGGGATTGGCCGACCAGGCCCGCTCGCTGGAGTCCACGCTCTGCCCCCATCCCCGCACCGGAAGAATCGCCCGCCACCACCTCCATGAGGCATCCATCCAGCGCCAATTCAAGCTCGCCGTCCGCAAGGCGGCCATCCCCAAACCCGCCACCAGCCACTGCCTGCGCCAACTGCATTGCCACCGCGGAACGACCATGATCTACCTCCACGTGATGCAACGCCCCGGTGCGGGTGGCCCGAGCCCGCTCGACATCCCCTGAAGCCCCATCTCTGTTTCCATTCCTCATTTTCTGCTTGGCAAGGCCTCTAAGGAGGGGTAAATCCCTCCCGTGAACGGTCGTTCCAGAGAAGTATCCGTCCGGGTCGTTGATCTACCAGATCAACGAACGGTTCGTTTAACAATTGTTACACCGACACGTCATTGAACAAAACTGTTCGGCAGAAATATCATGAAAAGAATAATCCGTATAATCGCTGCAGTCCTTATCAGTTTGTCGTTCGCGCACGCTGAATGGATTGGTGAGTTCCCTGGCCTCGATAAGCTGATTAAGGAGGCGGACGCCATTGTAATACTACGCATAGACCACTCTGACGGTGACTTTGGAGGTAGAGAACTTTACAGCACCCATGACTGTTACATTTACCAATCCCTGAAAGGAGATATTCCCACCAAAAAGAGGATGCGCCTCAAGCTTATGGACGCTAGGCAACACTCTCCCAATCTATTTGCTAACCATTCCACGCTACTGGTATTTCTCACAAAGAAGCGTGCACCAAGCGAGCCGACCGATTACAGGGCTCTTGAGACGAAGGGTTCAGCTATTCTACTTCCTCCGACTGGGCAGGAGGCAGCGCCTGAAGGAGAAACGGTGTCCGACAAAATTCGATCGATCCTACAACACGCGATTGAATACAACGAGAAGGAGCATGAGAAGGAGAAGTCATTCTTGCAAGAGATGATCCAAGAAGATTCGAAAGTCAAAAAGTAACAACATCAATGCCGAACAAGTCGTCGCTGCCGACCGGCAGAAGCTCAACAGTTTCGACCCTATCACCCCAACCTGTCCCGGCGGCAGGACATATAACGTTAGCCCATAAAATTATGCGCCCCATTATCATGTTTGCCATTTTGCTGGCTACCATTCCGAACACAATGGCTGACCAAGAGTGGAAGATTCGCAAGGATGTCCTAATCTATGAAGCCGTTGTTTCAGGAAGATCCATCAAAGTAGTCGTCTCGGAGCAGCCATTTGATCCGAGCAAGCACAAGACCACTGAACTCAAGAATCAAGGCACCGAAGGCAGCCCGCATTGGGTTGGAGCGACTGTTGACGGAAGGACTGTAATTGGCACCGACCAGACTCTACCACGTAAGGGATTACCCCAAGTAGGGCGAATAGTAGTTTACTTCGGAGACAAGAAGGTGGAGGTGCCGGCAGCACTTACCTGTAATGTGTTTCTACCCCATCTTCGCACCCCGGGAGTTTTTACGATTGCTATAGCGGACAGCATCATCAGTGTGTCAGCCGATGCCAAGTGCGTTTTGATTGATTTGGGAGTAGGTGATGGAGGAGGCACTTCTTCCGCCTTCTTCGCCATCTCGGAGGACGGCAAGGCATCAACGGATCCACCAAGAAGACCGGAACCATGAAGAGGCTAACAAGGCGGTGGATGCGACGGCGAGAAGCCCCCTAGTTAGAGCGACGTCCACCGCGCCGCCGCATCACCTTTGACGTTCGGTCAGAGATTGAAGAGCTGCATGGGATGGCCTGATGGCGGAGTCGCTTAGTGGCGGCATGGGGCTGATTCGATTCGGGCGCGGTCATGGCGGCTTTCTTTCGCGAGAGCGGATGAACTTGATGCGGGCCTGAGTGACCATTCTCCGCGAGAGCATTCGATTGGGGGCTGGTTGTTCGGGACCGTGATCCGCATGTTTGACCACGGATTTCACGGATTGACACGGATGGAACATGGGAACGCGCGGAGCACTATCCGTGAACATCCGTGTAATTCGTGGTTAAGGATCTTCGAATTCGCCGGGATGGCAGTGAGTCACATCCACGAGACCAGCCGACAATTCTTGGCATCCCCGGAAGTTTCTGCTTGCGTGGTGGGGCGCTTTTGGTAGCTTGTGGCCGTTCGTCAAGGCTCGGTGGACCCGGACCCCACCCGCCAAGACCGAACAA
>JAPLUI010000452.1 GCA_026397725.1 Verrucomicrobiota bacterium
CGGTCACCGTTTGGCTCGGCAGGGGCGTGAGCCCGAGGCCGCTGCTGCCGGCCCCGTTGCTGGTCAGGGAAAGGGTGGCGGTGCCGTTCTTCGAGCCCGCGCTGCTGGTGCCGATGCCGACGGCCAGCGAGCTGCTGTTGGACGCGCCGGGAGCCAGGGCGGTGAAGGAACCGCCGTTGGTGGTCACCCCGCCGGTCGCGCCGCCGATGCTGGCATTCAGGGATTCGGAAAAGGTGTCGTTGGGCGCCTGATTCGAGACCGTCAGCACTTGCGAGGGCGCGGTGGCCCCGACGTGGAAATTCCCGAACGCCACCGGCTCCGGAGTATGAGCGCTCGGGGCGGCATAGCGGTAGGCACCGCCGGTGATCGACAGCGTTTGGTCCCCCACGTTGTCGAAGTTGTTGAGCAAGCGCACCGTCTGGCCGGTCAGGGGTCCGGCGTCGCTGACCGTGAAGGTCACCGCCAGGCTGCCGGAGTTGCCGCCGGGCAGAATCGGGCCGAAATTTCCCGCCGTGACACCGGCCCCGCTGAGGCGCGGGTCGGTGAGGTTGCCGCCGTTGACGCTCGTCTGGATGGCGCCGCGCAGCCGCGTGCCGCTGGCCCCGGTGTTGTTGATCTGATAGGAAAGCGTCGGGGTGTCACCGACGCGGACTTTGCCGAAGGCCAAAGTCGGGGTCGCCGTCGCCCCGCCGGTGACGTTGCCGCCGAGGGTCTGGCCGGTGCCGCCGACCGCATTGATGGCGCCGGCGCCGCTGACGTTTGCTCGCGGGGCAAAGGTGTTGCCGGTGCCGAAGTTCGCGTTGGTGTAGTCAACCCCCACCGCGAAGATCTTCGTGCCGAGGACCAGGTTCGCGTTCCCGTTTAGGACCAGGAAATCGGCGGAGCTGCCGGTCGCGGCCCCGGCGCTCAGGTCGAGTATCCAATCCGCCGTCACCGTGTCACCGCCACTACTCTGGATGCCATTGGTAAAGGTGGTGTAGCCGCGTGCCCAGATGTGGCCGCTGTTGGTCGGTCGGACGGCTACGGTGTTCCAGTAAAAGGAGGAGACCAGCATGCCACCGGGGGCGATGGTCAGCGACGCGAAGGTGAGGGTGCCATTCTCGAAATCAATGGTGCCGGCGTTCGAAAAGCCGGTGTAGGAAATGTAATCCCGGTCTCTGATGACTAGTAGGCCGCCGCTGGTATTAGATGTGAGAACATTTTCCACCGGTATTTGGGAGGGCGTTACCAAGAGCGCCGAGTCCGTCCCGTTCAGATAGATAGTCGCGGCGTTCGACGTGAAGACGCTGGAGTCTATCCAGAGAGTGGCACGGGAGTAGGATGCCCAATTGCCACCGGTCAAGGTGGCCCCTTGCAGGTTCGTTAGAGTAGTCGCCTGGACGACTACCATCCCGTGGCGGGCATCGACCGCGCCCTCGTTGGTGAAGACCGCCGGGTTGATCGTCATCTGACCCCAATAGGATGCAATCAGGCCCTGGTTGACCAGCGTCGAGGTGCCACCGACGAAATGCGCCTGCCCGATGGTCCCGGCACCCCCCGCCACCAGGTTGGGGCCGAAGGTCAGCGTATTGTCGCCGTCGATGGACAGGTAGCTATTGGCATTGGCAAAATACAGACTCTTGCCGTCGAGGGTGCCGGTTTGCTCGTAGCCGAGGCCTCCCGGCGTGCCGTCGTCATTACCAAGATAAGCATTGCCGGTGAACGACGCCCTGTTTTGGAGGCGGACGATGTGGCTCGCCCCCGGTTGGTCGAGCAGCAGGTCGCCAGTGAGCGTTGCGTTGTCCAAACGATTGCTGCTATTGCTCGAAAACAGCAGGTTGGCTCCGCCCGCTCGCGTGATGGTGCCGCCGGTGATCCGCCCGCCATCCAGCGTCCAGTCGCCGGTCGTCGCGGTGAGGGCGAAGGTGCTGGCGGCATTGTTCAGCTCACCGATGAGGTTCACAGCGCAGGTGCCGCTGCGGTTGAAGCCGGCCAAGCCCAACCCGGCGGTGGTGCAGTTGCCATAGAGGTTGAGGGTGCTGTCTGCCAGCAAGATGGTGCCGGCGTTGCTGTAGTCGCCGTGGAAATTCAGGATCGACCCCGCC
>JAPLUI010000426.1 GCA_026397725.1 Verrucomicrobiota bacterium
ACTATGCCCGCAACGTCCGCCCTGTCGAGCCCCCAGGCGCGAATCTGCCGGGCGCGGGCAACCTGTCGATCTGCCGCCCTTTCAGGGAATTCAACTTGCTCGACTCATTGGCTCCTCTGAGGTCGAACGCTGAGTTCTGAGACTCGCGGACATCACCGCCGCTCTGCGCCGCCTCGAACCGGTCGAGCGCGAAATCGAACGCCTCATCGCCACCCGCCAACAGGAAATCCCCGACCACACCGATATTTCCCGCGAACTGGTCCGCATCGAGGAACTGCCGAAGTTGCAGCTAAAACACGAGCAGCGCATGACCGAACTCAAGGCCATCGCCACCGATGAACTCGCCTCGCTCGAAGCCCGCATCGAGGACCTCAAGACCCAGCTCGGCTCCTGGGAACGCGAGAAAACCGCCATCCTGCGCCAGGGCGGCCACAAGGAAATCCAACAAGCCGAACACGCCCTTGCCACCCGCAAGGAAGACGCCTCACGCCGCGAGGACGAGTATTCGCGGACCAGGCTCGCCATCGACATCGTCCCGCACCTGCCGCGCTACCGGGCGTGGAAGGAGGACATGGCCGGGCGCTTTCCCGTCGCCGACGTGCAGGCACGCAAGTTCGCCGAGGCCGCCAACGAGGCGGAAAAACTCACCCTCGAAACCATCGGCAACCTGAAGGTGGCAATGCTGGATTTCAAGAAATCCTTCCAGCCGAAGTTCGATGAACTGCCGGAAAACGGCCGCGACACCGCCGACTACGAGCGCGTCCTCACCCGCATCGAGAACGCCAACATTCCCGACTACGAGCGCAAGTCCGCCGCCGAGCGCAAACGCTGGAGCAGTTTGTTCCGCACCCAGGTGCTCAGCCGCATGCAGCAGGCGATCAAGAACGTCGAAAACATCATCTCCCTCCTCAACCACCAACTCAAGCGCCCGATCGGCCAGGACCGCTACAAGATCGAGCGCAAACCGAATCCCGAGTTCCGGTTCTATCGCGAGTTGATCGACCTCAACGCACTCCATCACGAGGATGAATTGTTCTTCGCCCACATCGGTGAGGACCTCCGCCTCGCGCTCGAGGCCTTCCTCCAGACCTTGGTCAAAAATGCCAACAGCCCGGAGGCGCTCAGATTGTTGGACTATCGGCAGTATTTCGATTACGACCTGTTGGTGAGCGACATCCGCGATCCCGAGGCCAGGCCGGTTAGCGTGGACAAACAAAGCGGCAAGATGAGCGGCGGCGAAAACCAAAGCCCGTATTTCGTCGCCATCCTCGCCAGCTACCTGCACGCCTACAACCGTCACGAAACCCGCTGGAAGGAACCCTCGCTGGCGCTCGTGCCCATCGATGAGGCATTCTCCAAACTCTCCGGCGAGCGCATCCAGGACTGCCTCAAGGCAATGGCCGAACTCGATCTGCAAGGGATGTTTTCCATGTCCAGCGGCAACATCCCCTACGCCTTCAGTCTGTGCGACGAATTGATCGTCATCACCAAGAAGGACGAGCGCCGCGGCTCGCGGGTGGGCATCCGCAACGTTCCCAGCGTCCTGTTCCGCGACACCCCGGAAGGCCGCGCCTGGATGCAGGAACACGAGACTTAGACGCGCTTTCATGTCCACTCCAGTGCCACCAGATTTCGATGGACATTCCGAGATCAATCGGCGATCTTTTGCGCATGGAAACAAATCCGACCAAGCTCAGGGAGAAAATCTTGAGTATGCCAAAGCGCACTTGGCAAGAAGCCATGGCGGATCACGATCAGCCTTATCCTGGCCGCGAAAGGCGTGCCGAGAGAGCGAAAGGATTGCGCTCGTTGGATGGGCCGGCGAAAAGGCTAGGCTTTTCAGTGAAAGTCCGCTAGTGGGCCCATCATTCGGTCCCACAATCCGCAATGAAGCCGACCGAAGAACAAGTTCCCCACAAAGCCACAGGCCTGCCAGTCGTGCTGCTTGCCCTAGCGGAAAACTACCGCCGTTCCAAGGCCGGCCGCGAGGGCGGCACCGGCGATTTTCTAGCAGACTTTCGCGACCTGCTGGCCGCCGCCGCCAGCACCGATGGCGAGGCCCGGGTCCGCGCCGTGGAGGACCTGCGGCGGGCCGCCCACGAATCCGGCGGCCGGCTCTCGCTCGACTTCCATCCCCGCGATCCTAACATCATTTACCAGGTCCGCCTCCGCCCCGCCGGGGAGAGCTGGTTGTTTCACCACCTCGGGCAAGTGCCGCCAGCCGCCCGGCGCGCCGAACTGGCCGCGTGGTTCCGCGAGCAGGCCCTGGCCGCCGCGCCCCACCCTGGCTGGCAGCCCTGGCTGCTCGCTCTATCCGCCCGCGCGCTGGCCGGACTCAGCGTCCTGCCGTTTGAGCGCGACGACCAGCCGCTGAACGCCGAGTTGCTTCGCGTCTCGGCCGCGGTTCTAACATGGTCCGACGAATCGCTCATCCGCTATGCCAGTGCCGTCATTTGCGGCGATTCCAAACGCCTCCAAGCCCTCGAAACCAGGCTGCTGCAAGCCCTGCGGACCGTCACCGGCGACCCCGCCACCACCCTCGAAACCTTCCGCATCCTCCACACCCCGCGCACCGTGTTGCTTCACGGGCCGCTCCTCCTGGACCTGCCCGGCGGCACCCTCAACTTCAGCTTGCTCCGCGGCCCGGTGGCCGTCTCCGGCACCGACCTCGCGGCAGCCAGAGCCATCCGCTGTGCCGCCCCGGCCTGCCTCACCGTCGAAAACGAAAGCGTGTTTCTCGAACTCGCCAAACGCCACCCAGACCTCCTGCTCGTCCACACCAGCTTCCCCGGCGCCGCCACCCGCCACCTCCTCTCCCACCTGCCTGCCACCCTCCCCTGCTGCCACTTCGGCGACACCGACCCGGCCGGCTTCGACATCCTGCGCGACTTGCGCGAGAAAACCAAGAGGCAATTCCAACCGATCGGTATGACATTCCGCCCGGACCCGCGTGCTCCGTCTCTCACGGTTCCCGAACGCAAGACCCTGCGGCGTTTGCTGGCCTCGCCGGTGCTGGCGGACGTGTACCCCGAGCTTCAAGCCATGCTCGCGCACGGCAGCAAGGGTGCCTTCGAGCAGGAATCCCTCGGCCAAGCCGGATTGCAGCTCGTCGCTGCGTACTTTCTGCAAGTATAAGAATGGACGCGGCTGTGACAATTCTTGGTCTTACTTGATCATTGAATGTTGGAAGTTGAATGTTGAATGTTGAAATCTTCGGCGTGCCTCATGGGAACCCCGCCGCTCTAACGGTTTAGCCAAAGCGGGGTG
>JAPLUI010000325.1 GCA_026397725.1 Verrucomicrobiota bacterium
CAGGTTCGCCGCACCGGGCTTCGCCTTGGGGATTACTCCTTTCAGCGCCGGATTGGCTACATGTTGGACACTTATTTGACATGTTGATCACATTTCAGATCAATAGAGAAGCCAGTCTTGGCCTGGCGCACCGGATTTCACAGATTAAAATTCGGGTCCATTTGCAACTTCTCCGAAGTTGCAAATGGTGAGAAGATCCATCTCGAAAAAATCCGTTAAATCCGTTAAATCCGTGGTTTCAAGACCGAAACTCGGATTTCAACATCCGTTTTCGGGCTCAACTCTTGCGGGTGAGGCCATCCATGTTTGGTTGCCATTCATTCTCAGCTTTCTCTGCTACCTCCTGTTCATCCATCTTCCTTTCCAGGGTGATTTGAGGTTTCAAATTTGAGATTCCAGATGGTGGATCGGCAATCAGCCACGACAAGCGCGGCATTGCCACATTTGTGAACAGGAACAAAATCGCTGTTTCGAATCGAGCCAATGCTTGTTTTTCATCATGGCTGGGGTTTTCCGGATATTTTGGTATTTGAAGAGTCCGTGTCCAATGCCTCGGCTTGGGCTGTCAACGCGGCCAGTTCGTCCTGCAGGGGGCTCAGGCGGGTGGAGACGTATTCCTCGATCCAGACCGGGGCGACCAATCCGTCGAGGCTGCGTTTCACCTCATCAGCGATGCGCTTCGATTTTCCTACAATCCACATGAGGTGCTGCAGGCCCTTGAGGCCCTCCTCGCGGTTGCGGGCGCTGGTGCGCCTGGGGTCGAGCTTGCACAAGACGAGTTGTTCCCGGACGCACTGGATCTTCAACCAGCCTTCGCGCCTAACATCGGTCAGCCGCTCCATCGCCTTGCGGCAGGCCTCGAAGCGCTGCTTCTCCCCCACCCCATCGAGAGCATCCACACACGCTTGGACGCCGCCGGCAGGCAGTTCGCCGTCGTGCAGGATCACCCCGGTGGCAACCAGCGAATCCAGCGCCGCATCAATGGGCACGCACTGCAATGTGCACACGCTCCACCGGCTCCATCCAGTCGTAACCACTCCGGCCAAGCCCTGACGTTGTGCGACGTCGGCCCAGGCCTTGGCGTTTTCCACGCGCGCAGCAAGGACCGGCCGGTCGGAGGTGGCCCGTTCGCGCGTCTCGCCTTCTGCTCCCTTGTAGGCCGCCGCGCCCCACAGGACCATGCCGTTGTCGCGAAATCGCTGGATGACTTTGGTGCTGAAATTCCCCTTGGTCGTTTCAGGATTCCCGTCATAACCCCAAACCATTAGATCGCATTTTTGTCCGAGTGATTGCAACTGCTTGTTGTCCCAGTCGACCATCATGTCGTGCCACAGGATCGGACGGATGTGTTTCGCATTGAGATGGTCGAGCATGGGTTCGACGTGCTGAAGGTAAAGCGCCCCCTTGCCGTGCTCTTTCACGTAGGCCTTGGTGTCCGGGTTTTGCCCCAGCGTCCACGCCTCATCCCCTCCCAAATGGAAGCGCTTCACACCGGGCATGAGTTTCAGAACATCATCGACCATCGCCATCACCAGCTCGCACGCCTTCGGTTCTAACGGATTGACGCCCGATGAAATGTTAGGCAATTCACGGAGGTGTTCATATCCCGGAACGCTGAGAACGGTCTCCATGTGTCCCAGACATTGCACCTGGGGAATCAATTCCAGGCCCAGAGTGCTTGCGGTTTCCTGAAAGCGGCGGATGTCCCCGGGCGTGTAGGCCGTCGGACTGCGGAACCGTGGGTCAACCGTCCATGGAAACGAGTCATCCCACTCGATCACCACAACATTGTATCGCGCTGCGGCAAACAATTTCAGAAGCTGCACAAACCGGTCCGGTGTCGGCGGCAGTCCCGCCAGATACATGTGCACGCCGCGCTGCGCGACCACGGGTTTGTCTTTCTTGAAAAGCTTGTCAAGGCCAGCGGTCACGGCCGGGTTTGCCTCCGGCACCACCTGCGAGGACACGGCCTGGATAGACAGCAGGCTGATAATTCCCGCGATGATCACCCACTTGGAGAGCACGTTGGCTTGCATCATTGATTGATCTATTTTCATAGTATTGTTCGTTAGTAAGGCACTATGGCTGGACTTTCTCCAGGGTCACCCGACCGTGCGAATCGGAGCTGACGTCGGTGCTGATGGAGGCGCGCAGAGTGAGCGGCGCGTTGGACAGTTCCTTCAACTCCACCTGGTATATGTTCTTATTTTTGTCCTGACTCAACTCGATGGCGGGCAGCCCCCTGTCAGGCGCGCCCTGCACCACAAGCAAGTCGAAGCCGGTGGCAGGCTTGATGTAACCGCCGAGCTGGCGTGCGGTGGCGGCACTGGCGGCGTCGGAAGCGATCACGGTGCTGGCTTCGAGCGTGAAACTGCCGGTGCCTGGCTGCATCTTCGCCGGGGCCGGAAGAACCGCCGGGGGCAAACCCGGCGGGGATGCCTGCTCGGCCTGTAGCAGGGCGCTTGGGGCCGCAATCATCACGGCGAAGAGGGCTAAGGCTGTTTTCATGGTTACTCAATTACCTCACCGGTGTGAGTGTGAACTCCTTGATGGACACTCCGCGACTGCCGTCTTGGAGCCCGATGTGAAGGACATTCCTCCCATTGACCAGGGAGATCTCGACCGGCTGGGTCTGCTGCCACTTGCCGATGGTGTAGGGCACCGCAATTTCGACGGGTGGCGCGGGGTCTTTCGCGGAGACCAGAAACTTCTGGCCCTCTTGCGCCGTCACCACCAGCGCGGTCAACGCATACTTGCCGGCACGCGGCACCGTGACTGAGTAATCAGCCTTGAAACCACCGGAGCAATGCAATTGCATGCCTCTCGGGAAGCCAGGCATGCACACGCCGTTACCCGACGGATTGCTGTGGGCCACCGCCGGCATCGTGATCACCCCATCCTTGCCGATGACGGTCTTCTGGTCCGCCTCCGCCTTCGCCTGTTTCGTCTGCCTAGCATGCTGTTTTTCCTGCGGTTCATTCGCTTCGCCAAGCTCCTGACCGAGCGGGCCTAACTTGACCGCCGTGGCCGCGATGGCAAGCGTTTGATAGTGAGCCATGCCGCTCCAGCAGCCGCCGGCTACGCCCTTGCGGTCGTTGTAGGCCTCTTCGCCAAGGACGCGGCTGATCCATTGGGCGCGCAACACCTTCAAATATTCCTGGCCACGTGCCCGCGCCTGGGTCTCCAGCAGGAAGTCCGACCCGCTGCGCGGCGCCTCATCCTTGTCCCACCAGCTATGCTCATAGCCCGCACCGAGATTGATCACCCAGCCTTTGGGCGTCCAATGACTCAATGCGGCATGACCTTTTTGGGTCACGCCCCAGACCGGGATGCCAAAACATTGCAGGATAAACCGGCCAAAGAACGCGCGCCGGCCGCACACGCCCCCATCCTTGATGATGTTCTGATATTTGTGCAGCGAAGGGAGATCATACTTTTGGTTTTGCGAGCCATACGGGACCTCGGTTCTGACGCTTGCCGAATAGCGCCAGCCATAGTCCGGGTTGTAGATATGGTCGGGCCGGTAGTTCCGGAGCATCTCGCGTCCCCAGGCCAAAATCTCATCGGGAGCATCGCAGTTGACGACCAAGCGGTATTCCCAGACGGAGAGGTTCTTGAAGGCAGGGTCCAACTCGCCAGCGAGGAACGCCTTCTCATAATGCAGGTAGCGCTGCACCGGGTCCGCATTGGAATCCACAACCGGCACGGCATACTCCAAACTGGTGGCCAGCGCCAAACGCTGCAAGGTGCCGTCGCGGGCCTTTGGGCTGGCCTGCTGAATCGCGGTGTGGATTTCCATCGTCCGGCCATACTTGCCGAACTTGGCGCCACCGGAATCGAGCATCTGCTTCATCAACTTGTCATCAGCCAGAAGTTTCTCCACCAGGGCTTCCTGTTCCTTCCCCTGCTGGGCGAACTCGGCCAGGCCGCGCGGCGTCGCCACGGCCAGCACGGCACCTTTGACCAGCTTCGCATCGAGTTGGTCGCTCGCCAGGATAGACCCCGCAGAAGCCAGGACAGCCTTGGCTGCCGTGCTTTCATTGGTGCGCGCCTGGGCCAGTGGTGCCTGGGCCGCCTGATTCGCCTTGGCCAGCTTCGGCTCGTCGGTTTTCGCCTTGTCCAACGCTTCCTGACGCTCCTTGAGCGCTTTGAGCCCGTCTTCCTTGTTCGCCTGCCACTTGGCCAGTTCGTTCTTCGCCGCTTCGCGTTCGGCCTCCGTGCTCGCCTTCTTCAGCGCCGCCTCCGCCTGCGCAATGCCCTTCTCAGCGCCGCCGATCCACTTGCCCTTCGCGTGATCCACTAACGCTTGCGCCCCTTGAACCTTGCCCAGGGCTTGCTGCGCCGCGTTCGCCTCCGCCTCCGCCTTCTTGGTCGCTTCACGTGCCTTCACCAAAGCGGCTTGCTTGGACGCATCGATTTTGGGCAGGGCTTTGCCGATCTCCGCCTGCAGCGCCTTGAGTTGCTCCGCATATTTGTTCTCCAGCGTATTTCCCGCAGAGGTAGGCGGCGTTTCCGCCGCCGGGACGTTGCTGACGCCCATCGGCATCACTGCCAAAAGGCCCGCCATCACTAACACTTTGTTTGTTTTCATTGTCATCACTTTGTTCGTTCTTGATATTATGATTCCATAAAAATCCGATGAATTTCCAGGCGTCCCGGCCGCTGGATTCACTTCTGGTTCTTCAGCAGTTCCGCCATGGCCTTGCCCATGGCTTCACCGACGTTCATATAGGTTTCAGCGTTGCCGTTGTAGTGGCCGTTGCCGCTGCCGCCGAGAGACAGGGGATTGGAATAGACCGTGGCCACATTGCCCTTGAACTCGGGATGCTTGCCGGTCGCGCCGTCCACCGCGAACTGGCCTTCCATCACCTTGTTGCCGCTGCCCTTCACGGCTTCGCCCATGGTGGCCAGGACGAACTTCGCGGTCGGGGCATTGAAGTCCTTGCGCAGCGCCTTGATGAACGCAACGAGATTCTTTTCATAGCGACTCGCATGCACGGCGTTCAAGCCGTCCTTTTCGCCTTGCCATAGAAAGAATCCAGCAACCTCGTATTTCTTTGCCCCTGGGTAATGCTTGTCGAGATCGGCAAGAGCCGTCTTCGCATCCGCCGTGTCGTCGTCATACTGCTTGCCGGCATACCAGCCGATCGGCTTCGGCTCGGTGCCCTTCGCCCAGGAGTCAGGAGAATCCTTGTAGCCGGCATACACTTTGCCGCCCTCTTCAAACCGCTCGCTGCCCGGAGGCAGCAGATCCCAACCCAGGCTGCGGTTGCCGATGCAGCACTTGAGGATCATGACCGGCGCATCAATGGCATTCCCGACCACCTGCCCGATGCCGTATTCCGGGCCGATGGTGCCGCCCTTGATGCCCATCCATTCATTGTTGAGTGGCCCCTGACCGGACATGTAACGCACAAAACGGACATCCTTGCGCTCCAGCCAGCCACCGGCCTCATCCACCAGGTAGGGATACTTATTCTTGGTCTTGACCGCATTCTCCAGGGAGCCTTCCCCGCCGGCAATCTTGCCCATGCCAACCATGTTGGATTGGCCCATCAGGATGAACACCTGGGCCGGCTTGCTCATGTCCGCCGGTTTGCCGTCAGGCTTTTTGAATAGATTCTTCGGATCGGTGTCGATCTTGTCCGCCGCCGGCTTGTTAGCGGAAGGTGCGTCGATCTTGCCTTGCGCCTTGAGGAAGGCGATATCCGCCGCGGAGAGCTTGTCTTGGTTGAACTTCATCACCGTGCCGCTGGGCTGCGTCACGCCGACCGCGCCGGTGGCCGGGTCATACGATTTCAGTTCACCCTCGAAGGTCTTGGCTCCGTCCGCGCTGGTCCAGGTGCGGGCCGGCACGCCGGTGACTAGCAGCAGCATCAGCGCGGCGGTTCCGGCGAACCGGTTCATTCGGAAGTTACGGGGTGGGTTGTTGGGATTCATCATGGCAGGATTCATGTTGTTATGTTAGGTAGGTGGCTTCTCATGATTACGATTGGATGGATGATCGGGTCATTGGGCGAATTCCTTCCAAGCGTCACGGAACCACTGGATGACTTTCCACGGCGTGCGGATGGAGGTGTTGCAACTGGCCGCCAGCATGAACCGGTGCGTGTAGGGCCGCAGCCGGCCGAACAAATCCGCGATATATCGCCGGACCTCGTCCGCACTCTGGAATTTTTCTGTTTCCATTGCGCTGATGCCGCCGGTGATGAGAAACCGGTCGCTGGTCAGTTGCATGGCTTCGTCGAGTTGCACGTCGCCGAGCGGCGGGAAAGCCACGCCTTCGAGACCGTCCACCCCGAGCGAATCGATCCGCTTCAGGTTGATCCGCTGGCTGCCGCAGGCGTGGATGAAAAACGTGCTGCCGTGCTGGTGGGCAATGCGGCTGGCCTGTTCGTAAAACGACGCGGAGAATTTTTCCAGATAGGACGGAGTGTGAAAGGCGGCGTCCAGGTTATCCATCGCCATCATCGCCGGCACGCCCACAGCGGCCATCTGGCGCACCAGATCGAGTTGTGCCGCCTGATGCAACGCAAGCAGTTCCCGCACGCGGTCCTCGTCGTCGGCAATGAGATAGGTCGTGTTGACCGCCCCGGCTAACAGGTGCAGCGCCTTGAGCGGACTGGACAGCTCGCCGGCCACCACGAATCCGTCGTCGCCCACGTGCGCCTGTTCCCGCGCATACCGCTCCGGCAGGAACCGCCAGCGCCGTGCGCCCAACAATTCCTCCAGCGCGTCTAACGGATCCGGCGCGTCGTCGAGCGCGAACACTTCCTGCACCAGGGTGGAGTCGGCGAAGATATATCGTTGGCGCTCGGTCAGCGTGCCGCGCCGCGTGTGCCAGGTCCGGGTGATGACGCGGTCGTTGCCTTCCATGCGGACTTCCTCGCACGCCTCCACGCCATCCCAAACTTCTTCCGTTAGCCCGCCGAACCAGCCATGCTGCTGATCGGAGTAGATGTTGCGGCTGAAGACGTCCAGGCCGAGATGGCGGATGAGGTCGAGCTGGGTGCGGCAATCCGCCAGTTCCGGCGGCAGCAGCCCGTGGTTCTGGTGGTGGGCAAACCATTGCCAGTAATTCGGCGCATAGACGATGCGGGCCGGGCATTTGCGTTGCAGCACGGCATGCACGCACTCGTGGTGGCTGGCGGCGGCCAGGCGGTTGCCCGGATCGGGCTGGGGTATGGGTTCAGTCATGGGTTACCACGGCAGGTTTCATGTTAGGAATCAACAGTTGCATGATTGCCAGAGCCAGCAGGTACGCGCTGCCGGCCATGATGAAAAGCACCCAGTAGCTGCCGGTTTTCTGCAGAATGGAACCGGCGGACTGCGAGAACGCCACCGCCGCGAGCGAGCCGAACATGCCGCCCAGGCCCACGACCGACGCGACCGCCTGTTGCGGGAACAGATCGGAGACGAGCGTGAACAAATTGGCCGCCCACCCCTGATGGGCGGACGCCGCCAGACCGATTAGCAACGTGGCCACCCAAAGGTTCGACGCCTTGGCGGCGAAGACCACCGGCACCACACACAGCGCGCAGATGAGCAAGGCGGTCTTGCGGCTCGCATTGACCGACCAACCGCGTTTGAGGAGCGAGCCTGACAACCAGCCCCCGCCGATGCTGCCCACGGTGGTCATCGTGTAAATCACCACCAGCGGCGGGCCCATGGTTGCCAGATCCAGACCGTATTGTTGGTACAGGAACTTCGGCAGCCAGTAGAGATATTCGAGTTCATTCCAGCCCAGGGCCTGGTCGAGGGTTGGCGCGAGGATGCCCAGCACCTGCCGGTCCATGTAATTGATGGTGGTGGCGGCAAAGACCAAGCCACAGACCGTCCAGCGGAATCCGCGGATGCCTCGAAGCGGGGGCTTGGTTGTGGTATGGGCGGAGGGATTCATGGCGATTCCAGCCACACCCGCCATTTCTCGCGTGACGGACGGGTGAGCAGCTTGGCGGCCTCCGGGTCGCCGACGATTTCCTCCTTTTCCGGATTCCACACGATCGCCCGCCCGGTTCTGGCCGCGATGTTGGAAAGGTGGCAGATGGTATCGCAGCGGATGCCCATTTCGATCGGGCAGATGGTTTCCTGGCGTGACTTGACGCAATCGATGAAGTTGCGGTGGTGTATCAAAATATGATAGTAGTCGGCGATGCTCCCGCAGCCGATCTGGTCAACGTTGATCCGGTTGCTTGGCGCCGCGGCACCGAACAACCGACTGGTGATGATGTTGGGCACGGCGCAAGCCGCGCTGGCCCCCATGGCCTGCTTGAGAAAGCGGTGCCGCGAGGATGGGGTGTCGAACCTGGTGTCGGTTTTCATTATCTTCACTTTGTTTGTTGCGATGAGGTTGATCTTCATGGCATGGAAACTTCGAAAGCTCGCTTACTCCCGGCAGACCGCGGTTGTTTCATCCCGCAGGCGGATTTCTTCTCCGGAAACCGGACCCTTTTAGGGGCGGTTCGGAGGCGGTTGCCAAGGAATCCTGAAGCTGAGGTGCACTGTAGCGGCGGTCTGTGACCGTCGGTAGCGATTGAGCAGAGCTTCGCGCCTCCGCTTCCGCATCGACTTTTCCCGCAGGGGAAAAGTAGTCATAGAGCGCCGCTACAATTCGCTGCATGGGCGGGGTGGAATCGCGGTTATTGGATCATTCATGAGCGGTTTCATCTTCGAGGGAAAAGTGGGACCAGCGAGGCCGCTGGTCCCTACCTGTTATTCCGCTCACGGGCCGGTGACCTTGAGGCGGACGAACTGCTTGGCACCGAGGGGCGACGGGAAAGTGTATTTCACCTCGTTGCCGGTGATGGTCACGTTGCCACCGAGGGGTTCGGCGGCCCATGTTCCTGTTAGACCGGCGGACGTTTCCACGGCGTAATCGGCGGGATAAGCGCCGGTGTAGCCGGCGGCCTTGGTCCAGGTGACGCTGAGGGTGCCGCCGGTGTGGGTGACGCCGGGCAGGGCGGTGGCGCCGGTCGAGTTGTTAGACCCCGTGAGGAACCACTCGATGCCGTTGGGGACGCCGTCGTGGTCGTGGTCGCCATCGAGCGCTCCGGTGGCGCCGTTGGCGGCTTGCCACGAGGCATAGCCGCCGGTGGCGGTGAGCGTCGTGAAACTCCAGGTCGTCGTGTCCGTGATTCCGGCAAACGGTTCCGAGGCCGTGAAGGCACCCGCCGCAATCAGTACGTAGCATTCGGTGCCACCCGGGAGGTCGGCAAAGGGATCGATCATTGCCTCGGCCCCGGAGATCGTAACCCGGCCCGAGGTGACGTCGATCGTCTCGATCACGCTGTGGTCGCCGGTCTTCCTGATCTCGATACTGCCCGTGCCCTTGGAAACGGTCTGGTCGAACGTCACCACCAGATTGGCGGTATCAGCGACGCCGGTCGCGTTGTCCGCAGGATTCAGGGTCGCGATGAGCGGGGATTCCGCGAACACATACCGCACAATCACGATGCCGGAGCCGCCGTTGCCGGGCATGTCGCTCCATAGGGATGCGCCGCCCCCGCTGCCGGTGTTGGCTGTTCCGCTGGTCGCCAGTGTTACCACCGTATAGTATTCCCCATTGCCGCCTCCGCCTATTCCCCCCAAAGCCTTAATGGTATACCACCTCCCACCCCCGCCACCGCCGGCATACCATTCAGTGGATCCACTGATTGAGCTGCTCAACCCGGCCCCACCATTATAATCCGTTGCAGCAGCACCCGCGCCGCCGCCGCCGCCGGCCCATTGGTAGCCGCCGTTGGCGCCATTGTTCCCCTGGATGGGCGGATCAGTTCTTGTTCCCCCAGCGCCACTATAGGCATAACCGGCACCCCCTGAACCGCCAGTGCCACCTGGCTGGGCAATGTTGGTGCCGCCCCCGCCACCGCCCGTTGCCGTGATCGCACCGAACACGGAGTTGTTGCCGGGCGCCCCCCGGGCATTAGTGCTGGTTCCAATTCCGCCGGCTCCGACGGTCACGCTGGTATCGCCGGCGGCGACAGAAACCTCGGTGCTGTAAAGGTAACCGCCCGCGCCGCCGCCGCCGGCCTCTCTATTCGCCCCGCCCGCGCCGCCGCCCGCCACCACCAGCACGTCGGCGCTGACCGTGGACGGGATGTTCAACGTGCCGCTGCCGGTGAACTTGTGGACGACATAGCCGTTGGAATAGGGCGGAGAAGGACGCGGATTCAGCCCGGTGGCATCCGTGTAGATGATATCTCCGCCGGTGCCGGTATTGTCGACCGCCTGCGCGGGGGGCGAGGTCATTGCCAGCAGCGCCAGCGCGGTGGCGGCGAGGGTCCATTTGCTCTTGGATGGATGGTTTGTTTTCATGGTTCGGTTGGTGGATTGGATTGAGTTGGAGGTTGTCGGTTAGAGGTTGTTGGGGAAAAGACGCAAGAGAAGAGGAAGAAATGCGATTGATGATTGATGATTGATGATTTTGGATTTTTGATTGTGGATGGGACGAGGAAGAGTTGTCGGTTGTCGGTTGTCCGTAGAAGAGGAAGAAGCCTGCGGCGGTCGGAGGAGCGTTTCTTTTCTTGGTTTCTTCTCTTGGTTTCGGATTTAGAGCTTGGGATTTCGTGCTTGGAGAGAGGGGTTGCGCGACGCGGTGGAAAGGCGGTTCTTGCTCACGTCAGAACACAAGTGGCCCATTCCCCCCCACTGCGATAAAAATCTTGAAAAATCTTGCTCGACAACCCGACCCACAAAGAACAGGTTTTGTCCATGGGCAGCGTGACTCAATTTTCCCCGATTTGGTCGCAGGTGGCGGAGCATGTGCGCCGCGAGCTGGCGTACGGGCGCTGGAGCGGGGTGATGCCGGGGAGTGACCGCTTGGCACCGGAGTTGGCTCCCGTTCAATAGACGTCGAGGCCCAGGTGGCGTAACCGCCAGCACTGGTCATGGCATTCATGGTCAACCGTTCTTTGACAAAATGCACCTCATGTGCAAAACTACCCCTCGGCGGCAGGGCCTGAAACTCAGGAAACTCATGAAAACGATCTCATCCACAGATGCCAGGCAAAATTTCGGGTTGTTTCTGGACACCGGGAGCAAAGAAATTCTGGTGGTGAAACGGCAGAATCGCGAAATTGGCGCTTTCATCCCCATGAAGGAATTGGAGAAGCTGCAGAAGCTGCGGGATCGTGAATTCAAGAAAGCGGTGAAAGCTCTCTCAGATGAAGCGCAGGCGAACGGGCTTACCGAGGAGAAGCTGGAGGCCATTCTATCTGAAATCAAGCCGTCATGACTTCTCAGAATGCTGGTCATTGACACCAATGTTCTCATCAGTTCAGCGCTTTTCCCCAAGAGCCCGCTGGGTAAGATCGTCGGGAGAGCGGTTGAGTTCCAGAGCTTCGCACTTTCAGGGGAGACCTTCGCCGAACTCAAGGAGGTGTTGATGCGGGAGAGATTTGATCGCTATCTGGGAAAGCAAACCCGCATCGATTTTCTGGAGAAGACGGCTGCCAAAGCCCGCTGGGTTGATACCGGTCAAATCCCCCATGTCCGGGATTGCAGGGATGCAAAGGACAACAAGTTTCTTGAAGTTGCGCTGGCGGCAAAGGCGAATCACCTGATCACGGGCGATCAGGATCTCCTCATGTTAGATCCATGGCACGGCATCCGGATCCTGACGCCAGCAGATTTCGGCGTGGTGACGGAAGATGAATGAACAGGAGGCAACAGGGGAAGCGGAGGGGTTTTGCGCGGGCGTTGGAGCGGGCTGCTGCCCGGGGTGGACCGTCTGGCACCGGAGCTGGGGGTCAACCGCAAGACGGGCAATCGGCGCTGCGGCAACTTGAGGGCGAGGGCTTGCTGATGAGGCATGAGCCCCGCCGCAAACGCAGCATCGAGTTGCGCGGCGGCCCGCGCCGATCCTCACTGCGGGTGGCGATCTTGCTCTGCGACGCGGACGACCGCCGACTGGATTACATCGTCGATCTCCAGCATGAACTGGGGCAAGCGGGTCACACGGCCGGTTTAGCCCCACGCACCAGGGCTGAATGCGGGATGAGCGTGGAACGCATCGCGCGGATGATGAAGAAGACTGCGGCGGATGCGTGGGTGGTGCTCGCTGGCCCGCAGGCGGTGCTTGAGTGGTTCAAGGAAGAGATGAGGCGATGGGCGTCCTAACGATCCTCCCAAGCTGCCGACAACGCCGCCACGCCCTGCGTTCTTTTTCCGCTCACGGGCCGGTCACACACCTTGAGTGTGGATAACAAGGGTTCGAACAGAAGGGAGCAGGACGGCGGAGCGGGCCTCAGGCCTTGCGCGAGGCGACGCTTCCGACGTGCGGGTATTGCAGGATCCTCGAGTCGGAGGTGAGCACCTTGAGGCCGTGCAGGCGGGCGGTGGCGACCACGATTTGATCGCCCGGATCCTTGTGGTCCCATGCGGGCAGGCGTGTGGAGTCGATGGCGATTTCGGGAGTGATCTCCAAGACCCGCACCCAGTGGGTTGGAAGCGCAAACTCGAACCACTTGGCAAGCGATCTATCAAAAACCAACTCGCCTTTGGCTTCCTTTCTGGCGACTTCGAGCAAGCTGATGGCGCGCTCCCGGCCAGGAGTTTGCGCACGGCGGTCCGCAGCAACTCCGGGGCCGCAAAGGCATCCAGCCAAGCGCAGGTATCGAGCAAGAAGCTTGCGGACATGGTGAAATCGGCGCTTGGCTCAGCTTTCCCAGTCTTTGGAATCCCAAGCTGGCGCCGCAGGATCGTAATTCGGCCCGTAGGTGACGCTGCCCTTGCCGCTGCCAATCCAACTCGCCAAATCGGGTGGCGATTTGGCGGCGGTGGCCGCTTGCACCACCGCAACCTTCTTCCCATGGCGGGTCAGTTCGATGATGACACCACCTTTTTCCAAGGCGCGAATCTCCTCGGTGCAATGCGTCTTGAACTCGGAAATGCTGAGTTGTTTTGTGGTCACTTGGGCAGGCTAAAGCGACCAGAAATTTAGTCAATTTGATTCCTGCGGGTCACCACAGCGAAAACATCGGCTCGCCTGCGAGTCACAGGCCGGAATGTGGGGCCGCCGGTGCGCACCGGCGGCCCCTGGGATCCCGGAGAAAAACCCATTAACTCCGGAAAGTCAGTTCTCGGTGGCCATCAGGCGGCCGAAGAGTTTGCCGGCGCCCGAGGCGTGGCTGGTCGGGATTTTCACCGTGACATCATCATTCGGGACGCCCGGTGGGCTGGCGGGAATCACCACGACCTCAATGTCCCCACCGACCGTATCGCTGCCGGCTGGAATCTCGACAGGTGTGCTCCAAGTCGACAGGTCGTTGCTGTATTCGACGTAGAGTTTGGCCGGTCCTTGGTCGGGCACCCGTGCGAAATGCAGGGTCAGGAAGCCGGTTTCCGTGCCCGGGGCGGGCAGGACGACATGATCGGACGGACCCGCGGCACCGAGGATCCAGGCGAGGCCGTTGGCGACGCCGTCGCCGTTGGCGTCGTCGGTGAAGACAGCACTGCCGGCCCAGGTGTCGTAGGGGCTGCCGCCGGGGCCGGAGTAGGGATACCTGACGATGACGATGCCCGAGCCGCCGGAGCCGGGCTTGTCGCTCCATAGGGATGCGCCGCCCCCGCTGCCGGTGTTGGCTGTTCCGCTAGTCGCCACTGTCCAGGTCGTGCCGTTACCTGTGGACCATGCCCCATTGTCGCCTACGCCTGCCCCCCCAACACCGGGGTGTTATCAGGGGTGTAATACCGTGTGCCTCCACCGCCGCCGGCGTACCAGACGCTGGATCCACTGATTGAACTGCTCAGTCCGGCCCCACCATTATAATTCGATGGAGCAGCACCCGCACCGCCGCCGCCGCCGAATTGGTTGCCGCCGTTGGCGCCGTTGTTCCCCTGGATGGGCGGATCAGTTCTTGTTCCCCCAGCGCCACTATAGGCATAACCTCCACCCCCTGAACCGCCAGTGCCACCTGGCTTGGCAACGTCGGTGCCGCCCCCGCCACCGCCCGTTGCCGTGATCGCACCGAACACGGAGTCGCTGCCGGTGAACTTGTGGACGACATAGCCGCCGGAATAGGGCGGGGAAGAACGCGGATTCAGCCCGGTGGCATCCGTGTAGATGATATCTCCGCCGGTGCCGGTATTGTCCGCCGCCTGCACGGGGGGCGAAGTCATTGCCAGCAACACCAGCGCGGTGGCGGCGAGGGTCCATTTGCTCTTGGATAGATGGTTTGTTTTCATGGTTCGGTTGGTGGATTGGATTGAGTTGGAGGTTATTCGTTAGAGGTTATTGGGGCAAAGATGCAAGACTTGAAGACGCAAGAGAAGGGGAAGAAATGAGATTGATGATTGATGATTGTGGATTTTTGATTGGAAGAGGAAGAGTTGTCGGTGGTCGGTTGTCGGTAGAAGAGGAAGAGGCCAGAGAGAGGTTGGAGGAGCGTTTCTTCTCTTGGTTTCGGATTTCGTGCTTAGGATTTCGTGCTTAGGATTTAGTGCTTGGCGAGAGGGTGGCGCGACGCGGTGGAAAGGCGGTTTTTGCTCACGTCAGAACACAAGCGGCCCATCCCCCCCCCCTGCGAGAGGAATCTTGAAAAATCTTGCTCGACAACCCGACCCATAAAGAACAGGTTTTGTCCGTGGGCAGCGTGACTCAATTTTCCCCGATCCGGTCGCAGGTGGCGGAGCATGTGCGCCGCGAGCTGGCGTACGGGCGCTGGAGTGGGGTGATGCCCGGGAGTGACCGCTTGGCGCGGGAGTTGGGGTCAACCGCAAGAGCGCTAAACGAACAGCACGGGTTCGTATGCCTGGAGTGCCATGTCAGGAGCGGGAACCTGGCTTTGGTGGCTTTGGGATGCGGAATTTCTTTCCCCCGTCCATTTCCGCCATGCGGCTGGCCATTTCCTTTTGCCACGCAGGAGTATCCTGCTTCAGACGATGCAGGAAGGCGGCAACCTCCTGGCGCTCCTTGTCGCTGATCCGGGATAGCTGCTGTTTGAGTTGAAGCATGGAAGTGGCACTCATGGTATGATTTTCCGAGCGCTACAATAAACGCCACCCGCTGCGGTAACAAGGGCAATTTGCAGTGAATTTCGGGGCCGCCTCAGTATCGCCATCCTGTTCGGCAGTGTCGAAACGGCCAAGAAAAACAACGAGCGTTAGCTCCTCTTGCTTTGGAAATTGGAACAGGAAAAACGAATGGTCCGGCACGGCGAGCACGCGCGTCTGCGGCAACGCTTTCATGGGTTCAAAATCGCGAGAAAAATCTTGAAAAATCTTGCTCGACAACCCGACCCACAAAGAACAGGTTTTGTCCATGGGCAGCGTGACTCAGTTTTCCCCGATTTGGTCGCAGGTGGCGGAGCATGTGCGCCGCGAGCTGGCGTACGGGCGCTGGAGCGGGGTGATGCCGGGGAGTGACCGCTTGGCGCGGGAGTTGGGAGTCAACCGCAAGACGGCGCAATCGGCGCTGGCCGAACTGGAGCGGGCGGGCATGCTGGTGAGCCAAGGAGCGGGCAGGCGGCGGCGGATCGTGACCGCGATCCAAGCGGATGCGGTGCGGCCACTGCGGGTGGCGATCCTGGTGACCGATGATCCGGGCGCGGACTACCTGATTGAAATGCGCCACTTGCTCACGGAGGCGGGACATGTTCCGTTCCAGCCCGACAAGACCCTGGTCGATCTCGGGATGGACGCAGGGCGCGTCGCCCGCTTTGTCACCCGGACCGAGGCAGATGCCTGGGTGATCGTCTCAGGTTCGCGCGAGATTCTGGAGGGGTTCTCCCGGCAGCCGAAGCCGGCCTTCGCTCTGTTCGGTCGCCGGGAGGGGTTGCCGATCGCGGCCGTGGGACCGGACAAGGCGGCCGCCTTTGTTGCCGTCACCCGCCGCTTGATCGGGCTCGGCCATCGGCGGATCTCATTGTTGTGTCGAGGGCAGCGACGGCTGCCGCAACCGGGGCTCCCCGAGCGCGCCTTCCTCGACGAGTTGGCGGCCCATGGCATCAAGTCGGGCACCTACAACCTGCCGGACTGGCAGGAGAGCAAGGAGGGTTTCCGGACCTTACTCGACTCGCTGTTCGGCGTCACGCCGCCCACCGCGCTGATCCTCGACGAGCCGTTTCTGTTCAACGCAGCGTTCCACTATCTGGCCAAACAGGGCCTGCGGGTACCGCAAGACATCTCACTGGTCTGCACCGACGACGCCCCGGACTTCGCCTGGTGCGAACCGTCGGTCGCCCACATCCGCTGGGACTATCGCCCGGTGGTGCGCCGCATCGTCCGCTGGGCGGCCAATGTCAGCCGCGGCCGACCGGACCTGCGCCAGACGCTGACCAAGGCGGAGTTCGTGCCCGGCGGCACGATCGGACCGGTGAGGGGCGGTTGAGAGTGGGAGGCTCGGTCGCTGCGCATCGGGCCATTCGCCGTCTGCCCTCACAGGCTGGAAGCCTGTTCTCCAAAGGTGGAATGTGTTTGTTCACAATGCGCATGACCGGTCGAGGGCGTGTGACGGGCGGCATCCGGGTGTCCTAATTGCAATTACTCGATCGGCAGGTTGATCTGGACCGCCCCACCGTCACCGAATCCAAGATTGCATTTCTTCAACTGGCAACCGAGTTCCAACATGTCGGCATAGATTTTGTCATCGTCTTTCTTGACGGGTGGCCACTCGATTCCTTTGGGGACCACGATCAAATAGGAAACACCGCGCGTTGTGAGTTGGTCGATCAGATCCTGAATATGACCACCGCCACACATGATGATGCCCGGTTCCTTGGCTTCAAGGATGTTGTCGATGAACACCTGGTTCCTCTGGATTACCGTGATGTCGTATTCGTTCTTGAGTCCGGGGTCCGCCTTCAATATCTCCTCCCGCTTCTGGTTGTACCCCTTGCAGGCCTCGTCAGTTAGGGCCTTGAATTCAACTTGTTTTGCCTGAAACGCTTCACGAGTTTGTAACCAGCCCTTATTGAGGCCTCATTGAGGGCATTCTGAATGCGGGTTGTGTATTCCGCCCCCAATAGGGTCAAGGGCCCGAACATATCTTTTTCATAAGCAGGGACCAATTGCCATCTATTGTTGTTTAGGAGTTCGGTCCATATCTTGAACGTGACTGATTTGCTGGTTCCCGGCGACATTTTGCGTTTTTTGAATTCCGGGGAGTTATATTGGTCTGCGAGGGACTTGGGGAGACCTTCCAACAGGATCTTGCGGATCCCGTAATTGGCAAACAAGTGCTCCGAAATGAGTTGCCCCCGCAGGAGCGCTGACTCAATCTCATCAGTTCCTCCGGCGGCATTGGCATGTTCCGGGTTGTCGTGAGTGATCGGGATATAGATAAGCTGCGGGTTCTCACCATTGATCTCAATGCGGGCAACCTCCTCAAGGTTGTCTTCAGCCAAAAGAGCGAGTGCCTTTGGTGGCCTGATATCAACCGGCGTCTCGTCATCGGGTGGTTTCGGCGCTCCCGGCGGCAGGAACAGGGTGCTTACCTTGCGCAGGCGCTCGGCGATCTCGTCGGATTCTTTCTTCAGGTCCTTGGCGCGGGCGTGGCGGAGAGCCTGAGGCAGCACTTGCGGGTGGTTGCTGTAACCCGCGACCCGGAATGCCACGGCATCGGCCTGGGCACGGCCCTTGGTTGCGGCGAGAACTTCGAGCGCCGCCAAGACGCGAGGCAAAGGAAGCAGGTCGAGGTTCAGGAGTTCCTGTTCGATCCGCTCGGCGGCATCCTTATTGCCCATCAGGCGATGCAGGTCAGCAACCCAGAGACGTCCGGTAAACATGCCCACACTCAACTCCTCCGCCTGCTTCAGCAGGGCTGAGGCCCGGTCAATCAGGCCACGCTTGGCACACCACTCGCCCAGCATGCAGATCCAGGCCACCTGGTTCACGGGGCTAAGCCCGCCTTCGCTGCGCAGGTGCAAACCAACGTTCAGATGAATATCGATGTAACGGTTGATGTCATCGACGTCACCGGGCTCCGGCAACGTGTCGGTATGGTTGATGGGGTTCGTCGCGCCGAGATTCGTCGACCGGTACTGGGGCGCGATGTTGGGTCGCGTTTCCCGGGCCTTGGACCGAAGCAAGCGTTCGTAGTCGTCCGGGCGCTTGAGTCGCGCCAGAGCGGTTGCAACGACATCATCCTGGGCATTGGTATCTGCGCCCCACCCCCCAATCATCGCTTTGTAGGCGGCTGAATCGAGGAGGAAGGAGTTTGGCCTGAATGGGCGGAAACGCAGGTAATGGTCAACAATCGTGGCGGCCTCGGCCGCCATGCCGTGGTCCAGTAACGCGGACAACATGGGGCCAAGGCCGTCGCCGGTCATCACGCGCAGACTGCTAGGACCCATATGCGGCAGCAGGTCTAACAGAATCCTCGCGCGCTCCGCCTCGGGGAAACTGGCAAGATAGGTTGGCAGACGGCTGGACGATCCCGTGGCCAGAAGATCCATCGTCACGCTCCAGCGGCCTAGGGATCGGGCGAGATCCGCTTGCCCGAAGGCCTTGCACGCGTCGGCCAGAGCCATCGTGCGCTCGGAGTTTCTGCGCCGATCATTGAGGATGAAGGATTCCATCTGCTCGGCCAACTCCTTTGGCAATGGCTCCGGAGAGCGGACGGCAATCGCAGAAATGAGGTCGATATCCATGCGATTCAGGAGCGATCGCCCCGCCGCGGCCTGCCAATCCTGGCGCAGTTGCGGAGACAGTCCGTGTTTGCTCACGCTCCCGGCGATTGCAGCACATATATCATCATCGTGATCACGTTGCGTCTCAATGGCTTGAAGCCAGTGGCTCAACTCGTCCTGACCGCCGGACAGATCCCCGATATCATCGAGAATGGTTCCCGAAGCCAGTTCCTTTAAACCGATAAGACCTCCCGGGGCGGTGGCGACTCGGGAGGGCCATGTTCTGGTGCTGTACCAAAGGCTGAAATTCTTAACGAGGTCGGGGTGTCGGGCATCAGCGAAGTAGATGCGGGTTGCCTGCAGGTACTGCCCCGGGGAAGCCATCAGTTTGGCGGCGTGAATCCGCCGCTTGCTGGCTCCGAGTCGATCCGCGTCCTTGCCTTCGAGGATGGCGAGTGGATCGTGAAGCTTGAAGAACATCTCCAGGTTGCCCCCGGAAGCGGCATAGCCCTCAGGCAGAAAATGCAATGCCCGGGTGTGCCAGCCATACGTGTTCAAGATCATCGGCATCGCGGCCTGGACGGCCTCGTTCACGGGATCCTCCGACTTCAGCGCGGCAATGACTTGCAACTGGGCCATCGCCTCGCCATCGCGTCCGGCATGGATCAGAAGCAGAAAAGCAATCAGCTTCTCAAAAGGATCCCTGGAGTTCCTCAGGTCCTTGAGCAGGATGTCCAGTTCCTTGGGAGGCAGCATGTTGGCCGCCTCGCGCAGCGTGAGTTCGTGGAGTGTTAGGACCAGGCAGACATCACTACCCATCTTCTGCCGAGCTTCGGCAATTGTCTGCTGAAACTCGGCTCGTTTCCCGGCCATCATCCTGCTGGCCTCGTCGCTGGTGACGGCGGGCGCGTCTTCCCGCTCACGGCCAGCGGCAAGCTCTGGAAATTCCTTGTTGAGCTCTTCGGTTAGTGTCCCAGCGCTCAAATATCCGGACAGCTTCGTCAGCATGGCGGCGCGATCCTTGTCTGGTCGCGATCCCAGCAGCCGCCGGACTGCTGCGGGGCGTTCAGCCGCCGGTTGCTGACCAATCCAACCGTCAATGATCGTGGATACGTGATGCTGAATAAAGGACCAGAAATCACTCCCTATATACTGCGCCACAGCATCGAAGGGGATTTCGTTTGCCCGCCCTGTCAGGCTGAGGAGAAAATGATAGGAACAGCGCAGTGGATCGATGTAATCCGTTTCCTCGATCAACATGCCATACAGGTTGACGGCGGTGCTGCGGTCCTGCTCGCCGAGGACCGGCCAGGCAGCGACTATCTGGTTGTACAGCGCCGCCGGGCGCAAAGACTCCCTTGAGCGTTCCCTGGTCCCCTTGCCCAGGGCGTCAAGCGTCTGGCGCATCCGGTTCAAGTTGGTGAAAAGCGCATCGCGCACGAGTTCAGGGCGCTTGGCTGCTAGTCCTGCGGTGAGCAGCAACTCACCCTCATTTTCCGGCGTCTGGTTCAGGTCGCACCCGGCCTTGACCTGGTCGATGAGGTCATCATCGCCATGCATCGCGAGCAGCGTGAGCGTCTGGGCCTGCTCGGCAGCGGTTAGATCCTTGCTTGCGAGCATCTTCCCGACGGCTTCCCTGCCGCCAAGAAACGCCTTGGCGACACGGAGACTCTGAGCGTCCAGCCGGTTCCGTGTGAGGAACTCATCGGCACTCTGGAACGAGCGCCAGCGGCTGAGTTCCGCCACGATGCTGGTCCGCAATTTCGGGTCCTCGGGATAATGACGAAGCAATTCGTCGTCGGTGGATTCCCCGTGCCCGCGTTCATGGAACACGAAGCAGAGGTGGCGCATGAGTATGCCAAGATGGTTGAGGCGAGGATTTTCAGCAGCCGTGGCTGCAAATGCATCACTGGTCTTAAGGTTGACCAGTTCGTTGCGGACGCGTTGCCCAAGGTCATCGAGCAGCCGTTGGCGGCTTTCCGGTGTCCGGGTTGATACGATGAGTCCCCGGACCGCAGGTGCCAGATAGAGCGTGATATCATCGACGTTAATTGCGCGTCCATCGAGCTTCTCGGCACCCTTCCTGGCAAGGCTCGGCAAGCGCCCCAACATGAGATCGATGGCCTGCCCGTAGGCCTTGCTCGCGGCGACAAAGTCCCCTTTTTCTCCTCGACGAGTCCCAGGCGCAAGAGCAGTTCGACATCAAACGCATTCTCAATGAGCAGGTTCCGGATGATCTTGCCAGCCTTGCTGAAAAGCCCGACATTCTCATACTGCTCAATCACGCCACGCGCGGTACTAAGCGCCCTGCTGTCGGAAATGACGCGTTGGAACGCGACCTCAGCCTCGTTAGAATACCCTCTCTCCAGCAACATCGCGCCAAGATCGAGGCATTCATCTGGCGGCAGGTGTGTGGCAATGTTCAGGAGCGAGCGGCCGTAGGCGAGCATCTCGTTACTGCGCTTTTCACTACTGGCGATGGCGATCAGTTCGCGCATGATAATACTGGTCTCATCATCGGCGACGACAAGGCCCAGGCCGAGACTCCGATCGATGTTGCGCAAGCGGCCCAGTTCCTCGTTAAGGTCCGCGGAGAGCCGATAGAGGAGGAAATTGTGCGGGTCTGCGGCGATTCGCTCATTCAAGCGGCGCAGTGCGTTTTGCATGGCATAAGGCGGTGCTTGCGCGTTGAGCAGGCCGTCAATGGCGATGGTGAACAGGTCGTCCGCGTCGGCGTTCTCAAGCAAGACGCTGAAGGTGCCACAGACCTTCCTGTTGCCGGCCTGTTCGTGGGGTTCCGGCGGACGCTGGTGTTGCTTCTTTGCTTCTTCGCGTTCCTTCGCGTCGCCTTCCACGATGGCGCTTCCCCATATCAGCCATGTTTCCACTTCGTCCGGGTTCTCGGCGAGAGTCCGGCGGTAGACTTTGGCTGCGTCGTCATGCCTGTTGATCATTTTGAGGACGCTGGCAGAGAACGAGTCGCGCAGGATTCCCTCCTTGGAACGTTGGGCCATCTGCTCAAGAACCAGCAGGGCATCGCCGTCATTCTTGCGCTCGAGCGCGATCAGCACCAGCGTCTGCAGGTATTCGTCGCGGTTGCCCGGATCGAGCGCGATGAGTTTATGCAAGACCGCGTTGCATCTGCCGAATAGTTCACACTCCATATAGACCCTGAGCAGGCGCTTATAGGTCGCCATGTTCCCGCCGCCCTGGCGATTCGATATTTCCATCAGAATATCCGCCGCAGAGACAGGATCACTGACACTTGTGTAGATATCGAGCAGCAACGACTCTTCCCGTTCGCGCAGCTTTCCTTGGTCGAGGCGCTCCTCCAGCTCGATGGCAAGATCCGCCAGCTTTCCGGCCTTGGATCCGATCTCCACCAAGCGGTCGCTTGCCTGGATGACCGACATGGGTTCCGTCGCCGTGTCCCACAACTTGCGCCACTGGACAAACGCCTCGTCGTTGCGGCCCTGCGCCTCCATCAGTGAGATCAGTTTGACCAGCACTCTTTCGTGTTCGCTCGGATCCACAGTCTGGAACAAGCGGATGGCGTCGTCGGCAAAACCGTTCTGTTCGTAGGCTTGGCCCAACTGCGTGATCAAATCCATATCCCCCTTGGCATCCCGTTCCAACTCATGCAGGATGTCGAGCGTCTTGTCCGAATCTCCCTGCTCGTGGTGCACATCAGCCATGAACAACTGCGTCTGCACGCGGGCCGATTTTCCCATGCCCCCTGCTTTAGTGGCTGCCTGGATGGCAATTCCCTTCAATCCCATCCCGCGCGCGCTGGCCGCAACCTCCATCAGTTCACTTGCATTCCTGGCTCTGGCGATGACCTCACGATAGAGGTCCTCGGCAGCGGTGCGGTCACCTTCCATGAGCAGCAACCGAACGTAGCCGTTGCGATAGTTGAAGTCGTCAGGTTGACGTTCGATGAGTTTGTGATAGGCGCGACGGGCAAGCTCCGACTTGCCGGTCTCCGAGGCCATCATGGCAAGCCGCTCCTGGAATGCCGGGGTTTCGATCAATGTCCGGGTCTTCGCGGGCAGGTCGTGGCGCTCCATCAAGGCGAGCACATCCGCCGTCCGGTCAAGCTCGCCGCCAAGAATGCCAGCCATCATATCCAACTGCTCGGGAAACATATCCTCGGATTTCAGCCAACTGTCAATCAAGCCGGGAAGCGCGTTCATCGCGCGAGCGGCCCCGACGATGCGGTCGAGAACGTAGCGGCGGTCGCGCTTGAGCGTGGACAGCGCCGACGCCGCCTCGAACTGCTTGCGTGCCTCGGCGGGCTCGCCGAGCCGCATCAAGGACTCGCCCAGAAACAGCAGGTTGCGCCTCAGCACGTTTCCTTCGCCCGTCGGTTTAAAGAGTTCCTCCACGAGCGTATCGTCGCCATGCATTGCGGCGATGCGGGCGCAGAAGTTGCGGCCTTCCTGTCCCTCTACCGCCGGGTCGTTTGCGATGCTGCGCAGGGCTGTTCGGGCCGCTTCCAGATCATTGGCTTCGTAGCGCAACTGGGCCTGGCGCACCCGCAGGGCGAAACGCAATCCGGGATCAGTGGCCATTTTCAAGGCCTTATCTAACATGAAGAGCGCATTCACGCCATCACCTAGCATTTCCTTGAGCCGGGCAAGTTCCGTTAGCACCCAGAGATCCGCTGCGGGGTCCTTAGCCATCATTGCGAGGATCTTGTCGGCCTCACGCAAGTCGCCATTGGCGGTAGCGGCGAGCGCCAGCAGCGGTTGCGCTGCCGGGGCGTCCGTCATGGAGCGCAGGTGATCGCAGAGAAGAGTTAGATCACCATGTCGCCGGTTCACCTGTTCGCATAGAAGTGTCAGCGCCTGCCGTGCTGCGTCGGGTTTCAGGCCCACGATTTGGCTGATTTGAGTTTTCTCCTCGGGAGTTAGGGTTGCCTCAAGGACCATGTCCCTCCGGTTGAGCTTCTCCTGGATTCGTTGCTTGACCTGTGCCAGCTCCGCAGACACCCAGGCTTCAGCGTCGGGGTATTCAGCGAGTTTTGAGAGGAGTTCTTCGGCCTCCTTCAAATCATTGTTGGCGCTTAATGCCAAAGCCAGCAAGGGCTTCACTTTCGGATCCTTCAGGGAGCGCAAGTAGCCACAGACCGCATTAAGATCTTCTTTCCGCCACAAGATTTTCTGGCATTGATCCTTCATTGCTTGCCGCGCTTCGTCGGGCTTCATCGCGATGATGCTGTTGATGCGCATTTTGACCAAGCCATCGAGGCGGGCCGGTTCTTCTGCCGCCGTCGCGGGCTGGGTCGAAAGCATCGTTACGATCAGGAACGCCAGAACCGCCGCAGCACTGCGGCTAGCCTGCCGTGGCATGGTGAAGGCTCCAGGCAGGCGGCGAACCAGGATCATGAGGATGAAGGAAATGAGTCCAAGCGCGGCGCAGATGGGCCAGAGTTCGCGGGTCAACATCGGCGTTTGCGGCGCGACCACCTTGGCGGCGAAATCACGGGCGGCGCGGGCGGCAGCGGTGAGCTTGTCCCGGTCGGGCGCGACGCGGCTGAATTCGTTAGGCGGTGGCACCACCAGCGCACCGGAGGTCGGGACTTTGTCTCCGGCGGAGGCATGCACCTCGACCAGGAAATCGCCGGCGGGCAAATCCTCGATCCGCGTCCGCCATGTCTGGGCGCGCACCGGCATGAGGTCGCGCGTCGCGACCACGGCATCGTTCGCGTCCTTGATTTCGACCCGCAACGGCGCGGCGGCCAGCGCCGGGTCCGGCGAGAGCGCCCGGATGTCGAGATCGAGTCCGGCGCTGCTCCAGCCCAGGTTCAGGGACAAGGGCTGGCGCGGCGATCTCCCGCCGAGTTGACGGGTCAGGTTGGCCATCATGTTAGATGCGGATGGCCACTTGAGGAAGTCCTCGGCCCAAGTGCCGCCCACTTGGGTGGTTAGAATGGCGACGCGGCCGAGGCCATAGTGCCAGCGGGCCAGGATGGGGTCGCCGAGTTCGGAGCGCAGCAGCAGTTCGGCGGTATCCTTGGCTTCGGTCTTCACATACCCCCGCAACATCGGGGCGTCTTTCAGTTCGAGTGCTTGCATGAGCTGGCTGGTGAGAACCGGTTCCAAACCCGTTTCCTTTTCAACGAATGGATCCAGCAGGGAACTGCTGGGCTGTTTGAAAATGATCTCGGGGATCTTGAAGGAACTCGGCGCGGTGTAGAATTGGCCGCGTCCCCAACTGGCGAGTTCGGATAAGAAAGTGGACGCGGCGCGCGGGCCGACCAGCACTGTGGAGACTTGAATGCCATCGTCGGCCATGCGCCGCATGAGGGACTCGAACGCGCCTTGCTCCACGCCGCCGTCGGTGAGCAACAGCACGTGCTTGGTTCGCGTGCGCACATTCTGCAGGCCATAATAGGCCTCTTCGATGGCCGGCATCAACATGGTGCCGCCGCCGACGGACAAGCGGTTCAACGCCCGCTGGATGGCAATGCTGTTAGCTGCGGATTGCATCGGTGCGGCCCAGCGTTTGGCACCGTGAAATTCGACGATTCCGGCCTTGTCATGCGGTTTCAGGCGGTTGAGGGCCAGACGTGCGACCTCCTGAGCCAGGCTCACACCTGAGTTGCCCATGGAACCGGAGGTGTCGATGATGATCGCCAGCGAGGTGCCGGGGTCGCGGACTTCCTTTTTCTGCGGAAAGCGCAGCGGCAGCATGGCGGCGAGTTCGCTGCGGGCGTAACCGCCGGGGCCGAAGGCGTTGTGGCCGCCGGTCACCAGCAAGCCGCCGCCGTTTTCCACCCAGGTGCACAGCCTTTGCTGGATCTCGACCGGCAGTTCGGCGGCGGGCGTGTCTGCCAGTGCGATCACATCGATGCCGTCCATGCCATGGCCAGTTAGATCGGCGAGGGTCAGGGGCTGGATTTCGGCATGGGTGCCGAGAATGTCGCCCAAGGCCCGGGTGGCGGGGACGTCAGGGGCGGTTTCGAAGACTCCGACCACGGTCCGGCTGACTTTCAGGCCGGTGCTGACCGTTTGATCGCCGTTGTCTAACGACACTTGGTAACGCTGCCAACCGCTTTGTTCCGGGCGCACCTGGAAGGGCACATCCTGAAGGCCTGACTGGAGTTGAAGTATCTGACTCACAACGGTAACACCCTTGTCGTCGGTCACGGTCAGCTTCGCCGCACCGGCACTCTGGGATTCGATATCCGCAGTGAACGTCACCGCCTCGCCCACGGCACCCGTGCCCGGCGTGCGCACCTGACGCAGCAGAACCGGACTCGGCGCAGGCATTCCGAGTTCGTGAATCTTCAACTCCAACCCCCGACGACCGAGATCGGCGGCGGCGCTGACCATGCCGCCACGGGTTTCGCGGCCATCGCTGAAAAGGTGTACGTCGGCGTTGGCGTCATCGGGACACAAGGCGGCGGCGAGTTCCAGCGCCTCGGCAACCGCGCTGCCGGGTTCCCTGAACCGCCATTTCGCCAAGCCCGCGGCAGTCGGGACGGTATCGTCCAGCGCGACTTCCCGCGCGCTTGAGCCGAAGATCACCAGGCGGAGCTTGCCCGGCCCGACCCGTCGGGCCAGTGTCTTCAGTCCGGCAGCCGCTTGTTCCATGGCGGCGGCGTCCATGCTGGGCGAACAATCGACTACCGCGACGACGTGTTGGGTGGTCTCGGGAGTCCGCTGGAAAGGCCGCGCCAGGGCGACGATCACCAGCACCGCAGGCCGGTTGCCGACCACCGGTGCCGGTCTTTGCTGGCGGACGACCTGCGAAGCTGATAGGCCGCCAACAACAGTGGCAGCAGCAGCCAACATAACAGGTAGGGGTGTAAAAACATCAGGAAATCCTTTCGCGAATATTCAATAATGCGTCGAGAGTCATCAAGGCCAGTGCGACGACGAGCAGCAGTTGCCAGACCGGCAGCCGGGCACTGCCGCTGGCGGCGGGCGTGGCGGCTTTTCCGCCGGCCGCGAGGTCGAAATTATCCATGCTTGCCTTGAGCACCATCGCCGTGGCGGTGGCGTCCTCCGTGCGGTTGGCCCGCACCGGCGAGAGGGTCAGTGGTTCGTTACGCCAACCGGCCAGGTGATGCAGCATCTTGCTCCAGAACACCAGGTAACCCGTCCGTCTAACCAGACTGGCGTCTTCGTCGAACAGGCTTCCGGCGATGGTGAGGCGGTTGGCTTCAGCGTCCAGACTCGCAACGGTGGAACCACCAACCCGCAACAGGGGTAAATCCGCTTTTCCAACATTCAACGGCATGGCGGGTGCCCGGCAGAGGGCGTCCTCGAACACCAAGCCGTCTAACAACGAATGATCTGACGGGCGGACCGTCACCAACTCACCGCCTGCCTCCGCGGGTTGAATCAGAATTTGGGCATCGGAATCCACCGGCCCCACCCGGACCACGGGCAGCTTGGCACCGTCGCCCGTCGCGGCGGTGACTTCCGGCAGGCTGTCGAGGACGGTGACTAACACCGACGGCAGTTCGAAACCGTTCACTGGAGCCACCAGAATCCGGCGGCGGTCGGGCAGTTGGAAATCCACCCGGCTGTCCCCGGCCACGGCGTCGTCGCCAGTCACCAAGGCGCTCAGAACCTTGCCGTCGGCGGCAATGCGCGGCACCGCAAACTCGCGCACTTCTCCCGGCTTGAATTCGGCGGCCTGCTCTAACAGCGCCTGCTCCGCCCGGGTCACCTTGACCGCTACCTTGCCGGTCTGTTTGCCGGTATAGCCCACGCGGCAATGGAATGCGCCACGGGTCAGGTCGGCGGAGTCGGGGACGAAAACGGCGGACAGGATGAATGCGTTGTCCATCGCCTCACCGGCGGCCAGCACCCGCACCTTGGGGTCGCTGCTGGTCACCGGTTGGGCCGCCACCATGACCACCTCGCCGTTCTCGCGGCCGACTAACAATAACTTCGCGGCCCGTAACAGGTCTTCCCGGATCACCGGACGGTCCGCGGCTTGCACCCCGGCGAGCCGGCTTTTCAAGGTCGCCAGGCTTTCGTCGAAATGTTTGAGCAGGCGGGGGCGCGGGTCGGCGACGAGGACCGCGACGTGGTCATCGCCCAGTGCAGCGGCTTCGGCGCGCACCAGTTCAAGGGCCTTGTCAAAGCGCTGGTCGGGGGTGGTCATGTCCAGCCCGGCTTCCAGCACCACCACGCGGTGGATCTGGTGGGCGGCATTGAAAACGGGTTGGGCCAGGGCCAGCAAGACTAGCAAACTGGCGGCGAGCAGTAACAGATAGGTGCGCGGGTGGCGGAATCGTTCGAACAGCGTGCGTGCCCGGGCCTGGTCGGCAGCCTGCTGCCAGAACAGGGTGGTGACGACCCTGACCTGGCGCGGGCGGATGCGCAGATACTGGAGCGCCACCAACACGCCGGCGGTGAGGGCGGCGAGCCCGGTGAAAAGCCAAATTGACATCGCGGCAAGGTGCATATTTTTATCCTCGGGTGGTGATCACGCCGCCGGCGAACAGACGCATGAATTGCTCCAGCACATCGCCATCGGCGTTCAGGGTGATATATCCGGCGCGGCGCTGGTGGGTGAACTCTAGCAAACTTTCCTGAAAGTCCGCGTAGGCCTGTTGATAGGCCTCGATGGCCTTGGGCGTGACGGTGACGCGCAGGTCGTGACCGGTCTCGCAGTCCACCAGCGACAACTCCCCGTCCAATTGCGGCTTGGCGTCGCTTTCACGGCAGAGTTGGACCAGCAACAGCTTGTGCTTCATGCCGTGCAGGCTTTCGACCTGGGCGGCAATGCCAGCGGGATCAAAGAAGTCGGAGACGATGGCGACCATGCCCCGGCGCAGACGCAGGGCGTTGAGCCGGTGCAGCGCGGCACGCAGGTTGGTGGGTCCGGCCGGACCGATGGCGGCCAGGCGCTCCAGTATCGCGGGCAGGGCACGGGTATTGGGAATCGCCGGAAAGCCTTCGTTGAGCGCCGCCCCGAACGGATAGAGCACCGGCCGGTCGTGCTCGTTGAGCGCGGCACCGAGCAGAATGGCGGCGGCCTGCTTGGCGGCATTGGCCCGCGGCGGGTCCTCGAAAAACATCGAGTCACTGCAGTCTAGCAGAATGTAAACCGGCAGGTCGCGCTCTTCCTCGAACAACCGGAGGAAGAGTTTGCCGCTCCGTTGATAGAGATTCCAGTCGATGCGGCGGAAATCGTCGCCGGGCATGTAGGCGCGGAAGTCGCGGAATTCCATGCCCGCGCCCATCTGCGCCGAGCCATGTTCGGCATGCCGCCCGCCGCGCGGCACCAGGCCCGCGTTGAGCCGCATCAGGGAGACCGCCGCGACGAAGTCTGCTGGAAACAACCCGGCCATCAGTCTGACAACTCCTTGAGTGATTTGACAATTTCCCGGATCAGTTCATCCGGGTTGATGCGCTCGGAGAAACCCTCGAAACTGAGCATGACACGGTGGCGCAGCACGGGCACGGCGACGTCGCGGATGTCCTGGCAGGAAACCGCGAAGCGACCGCTGATGAGAGCGCGGACCTTGCCCATCAGGATCAGGCTCTGGATCCCGCGGGGGCTCGAGCCGAGAGCGACGGCCCGGTTCACGGTCGCAGTGGCGTATGGCGATTTGGGCTGGGTCGCCATCACCAGGCGCACGGCGTAGCGCTGCACTTGTTCACTGACCGGGACGGAGCGGACAATATGGCGCATTCGCATGATTTCAGGACCGCTGGATACCGGTTCGATGACGCTCTTGGCGGTGCCCGTGGTGCGGCGCAAAATGCCCAGATATTCCTCCTCGGCGGGATAGTTCACCATCAGCTTGACCATGAACCGGTCGAGTTGAGCTTCAGGCAGTGGGTAGGTGCCGTCCTGTTCCACCGGGTTCTGGGTGGCGATGACGATGAACGGTTCGGGCAGGCGGATGGTTTGCCGGGCGACGGACACCTGGCGCTCCTGCACGGCTTCCAGCATGGCCGACTGGGTCTTGGGCGTGGCGCGGTTGATTTCGTCCGCCAGGATGAAGTTAGAGATCACCGGACCTTCCTGAAAGCGCAGCTCATGGCCGCCGCCTTCCTTTTCGTGCAAGACCATCGTCCCGACAATATCGGCAGGCATCAGGTCGGGCGTGAACTGAATCCGGGAGAAATCCAGATGCAGCGCCTGGGCCAGGGTGTGGGCTAACAATGTCTTGCCCAGACCGGGCACTCCTTCTAGCAGAACGTGACCATCCGAGAGCAGGACGCTGAGGACACTCTCGACAATTTCATCCTGGCCGACAAAGGCCTTGTGGACTTCGGTTTTCAGTTTGTTGAAGACATTGCAAGAATCCCTGGCCTGCTCCTGAGCGTTGGCGGGGGATTCTTGAACGGCTTCACTCATGGGTTGCAGCTCCGCTTTTCTTGTTTTCATTTTCGTTATGATATTTGATCAGATAATCCCGCGCTTGGTCGCTCATGGCGGCTGAGGGACGATAACTCTCTTGGGGTGCCTCCTCGGGGTGGGCTGGTTCAAGATTGGATGCGGTGGCAACGCGCCGTGCTGGTCGTCCTTCTTCCATTCATCATTTGTTTTGTCATTCTCATTGCGTTCATTTCCTGGGATCTTTCGCCATCGTCGGGGTGGATCCGGCACTCAATAATGGTGGATGATCCTTGGCGGCCTCGATGACTTTGATGGCGTGTTCGACGGCAGGGATCGTGGTGTCGGGAAACTGCCATTCCTTGAGGAGTTCTCTGTAATCGACGATGAGTTTCTTGAGATCCGGGATGATTTCCCGGGCGGCGGAACCATAGGTTTCGAGTGCCGCCATGATTTCCACTGCGTTGTGACAGCCGTATTTGCCTTTCGCAACCAGGGGTGCCGCCCTAATGCCCTCTTGAAATTGGTATTTCACCAAGACCTTGAATGCGCTCACGCGGATCTCCCTGCTGAACATGGTGTCGGCCGGACCATGCGATACGGCGAGTTCCACGATGTCCGGCAGCAAGGTCTTCACCTCGTCCGCAGTGAGACTGTTGATGAAGCCTTCCAGATAGCCACGCGCCCTGTTGTCAGCGTTTTTGGATGCCACACGTGCCGCCTTGAGAACCATCTTCGGATCCGCCTGTTTGAGGGCGTCGGTCAGCCCTCCCGCGAACAAGGCGGGAATCAGTTGACCATGGGCGAATTGGATGGGGTCGGCGAAGTTGACTGGCACGAGCGGTTCGGCGGTGGCGACGAAGGCCTTGAGGATGTCATTCAGGGCCGGTTGTGCCGAGCCGCCCAGATCCTTGATGGCCCGGGCCGCCAGGAAACGCAGGCCACGATCCTCATGATAGAGCAGACGGACAAAAACGGTTAGGGCTTGTTGGGCCTTGAGTTGATGGAGAGCCTCGCAGGCGCCCAGCCGCAACCGGGCATTGGTGCCTTCAGCCGCTGTGATCCATTGCGGCACCATGGCCTGCGCTTCCGGGCGCTTGGCCAGTTCCTCCGCCGCCCATAGGCGGACGATGGGCGACCAGTTGCCCAGAGCCGTGGTCAATTCCTGAATGCTCATCTGCTTGCGCTCCAGGTCGAAACGGCCGACGGCGATGGCGTCAGCCACCTCCTGTTTGGTCAGCCAGGATGGAACCTTCGTCTCCTTTCCCACGGTCACAGGTTTCATGTCCTTGCCGGTGATGCAGAGTTTTCTCAAGGGCACGGCATACGCCATGACATAACACGCATTCGGACTCACGACGCCGTAATGGAACCATGGAATTTACCCTGATCGGTCAGATCGGATATGCCGTGCCCCAGGGTGCCATACATGCTCTGGCCCTTGGCCAGGGTGACGGTGATCTCATTGATGGCGTGTTCCACCGACTTGTCGCCGGTCAACAGATAATACTCGCACAGGAAGATGCCCTGGTACCCATGCTCCATACTCCCATCCCGATCTTTGGCATGTCATACTTGAGTCTCGACGGTCCGACCGCTTGGGCGATCGCCTTGATCTGTGGCAGGAAGCGGGGATCGCCGGTCGCCAGCATGGCGAGACCGCTGATCTCCTGCCACATGCCGGTCTCTTTCTGCAGCGCCGCGCAGGCTTCCTCAAAGATCTTCGCCGACTTGGGGCAGTTGTATGGAGCGGTATCGCTGTAGGTGCCCAGGACCCGCATCTTGAGTTCCACCGTCTCTGTATTTCCTGCCCGCCAGCGCAGCAACGCGAGATGGCCGCTGCGGGTTCTCTTCATGGATTCATTAGTCTTAGATCCCACCTCCTTCACCGGTTCCTTTTCGAATTCCCGGATGGCCTTGGCGAGGGACTTGCGGGCATCATCGGCGAAGGGTTGGTCGTCGATGCCCAGGATCACATCATCGACCTTCATCACTCCATCCGCCGGCGATTTATCGCCGACATGGGTGACCAGGATTTGACGACTGGATCCGGTCGTCCGCCCCTGCATGGCGTCAATGCTGGCAATGTTTTCCGGCCAGTGTGGGGTATAGATCCACCCCCGCATGCCTGTGGCACCGAGGTTGTACGTGAGCGATCGGTCAACGCCGACCGTTCCTTTCGTCAGATCAGGCAGCGGAGCTTCGCCTCCCCGAACTTCACCGCTCATCAGCATTGCAAATGCCATCAAGCTGAACTCAATTCGATATTTTGTTCTCATTGGCTTGCTGTCATTAGGTTGTGGTTTCATACATCGTCACCTTGTGATAGGTCGAAGCGGGAAAGGGATTGCGCCAAAGGCTTTTGTTTCGTTTCCAAATTTGTTAGGCAGGTTGAATCTCTAAAAGAGCCCGGGATAACGTTTCTTGATCATCGCCTGCTCCTCTTGGGTGAGATCCTTCAACAGCACCGGGGCATCTTCCGTCCGTCGCTGTTTCTGATTGATGCGGTTGATCAAACTCCAGTTCCGGGTCGGCTTGTCAGCCGTGGGATCGGCAGGTTCGCGGGCCGGCAGATCGTAGCGCGTGAAGTCAATGACCTTGCCGGGTTCATCCTTTTGCCAGTCGCGCAGGATCGCCAGGCGGAAATCGGTGTTCATGAACCAGCGCAGCTCCAAATTGGGCTCCGAACCGCCGATGCCGGTACCACGTTGCACAAACTTGTAGTCCAAACTTTTGTTATCCGGATGCTCGCGCCGCCAGGCTTCGCCGAACTCCCCCTGCGTGACGATCCTGGCATCAGGCCAGCGTTGGCGCACGTTCTGAAGCCACTGGGTGAGGCAGGGCAGAACTTCCGGTTTCAAGTTCTTGACCAGACTGATTTCCCAACAATTGGTCACCCAGCCGAAGCCGTTGCGCGCGAAGCCGTCGTCAAAGTGATTTGCCGTGACCGCCATCACTTCGGCCATGCCGTTCTCCACGCCGAGATTGCGATACGACTCGATCGGCCCCACCCCGAGCCGGCTGTTGAATCCGCCCTCAAACCCGAACCGCCGCGCGCACAGGAAATCACAGGTCCAACCATCCAGGTTCACGCAATCAATGAAGTCGGTCTTCCCCTGCGCTGGCTTACAGCCGTGTTCGCGGCTCGGGTAATAGGGGTAACTGATCGAACCGTCCCCATCACCATTGTCGATGCCGTACTGGCTCCAGATCGTGCCCTGGCAGACATGGATGTCTTCCTCTTCCGCTAGATAGCGCAGATTCTCGGCGGCCAGGAAACCCGCCACCAGGCTTTTGGGTTTGTAGCCGTCCCCAACCATGTCACGGATTTTCAGCAGCGCCTCTTTGATGTCCAGGTTGACCTGGGCCCTGGAACTATACATCGGCGCGAAATAACCACCCGGAATAAAGGTGATCTCATCGCCGTATGTTTGGTGATAGCCGGCGACCTGTTTGCGGATGGCGGCATAATTCGGCCGTTCGTCATGGAGCGCAAGCCATGAAAAGGCCCAGGTCATTTTCGCACCCGGGAACCCCTTGGATAGCGCGTCGCGGAATGCGGCCACGGTCTCGGGCGTATGCACGGCCGCTTCGTCCGTGCCTTCGTTCATATTGCGTGCCGCTTCGATCTGGTTGACGCGAATCACCGTGTTCAACGTTAGAAAACGCCCGCCCTTCACGGTCAGAGGATTTTCCGGGGGCGGTTCAAATTTCGCGACGACATAGGTTCTTCCGGGCAGTGCGGTGAATGAAACTTCGGCGGCCGCGCCGGTGGCGCTGACGGACTTCACCGTTGCCCCATCGCACTGAACCTGGATATCCGCCTTTGTCTTACCAGGAAATATAACCTTGAATTCGCGCTGAAAGGCCGATTTCAACTCGGCTGAAGTGTCCGTGGGATAGTTCACCTCCAGTTTGCCAAGTTTCAATTTCCGGCCTTTGCCATGGGGCGGGACCACAATCGTCCGGTAGTCCTCCTGAACGCCGTACCTGGCATTCACAACCATGCTCCAGGTGCTTACCCCCCAGCAGTAATCCTTGACCCCCAAACCGAGACCTTCAACACCGTTGTAACGTTCATACCAGGCGCCGCCCGTGCCGCGTGTGGGATGCTCTGTCAAACGCAGATTATCGAGGGGCAACGCGAAATCGAATGTTTCAAAGCGGGCCGTCTGGACCATATCGGCGATCGAACATTTCTTGTAGGCACCATACTCGATCAAGCCATCATGGTCCACATCGCTCTCGGTGGCATACCACGTCAAAAACGCATCCAAATAGGGCAGGCAGAGATCCAGCAATGCCCGATCATTGGTCTGGTTATAAACCATCAGGCAGCCCCAGGCCAGGATCGGGATTTGGGAGAACCCGTCCTGCGGCGGATCCGGCTTGGTCGTACAGGGCACCATGCCATAGCGGGTTGATCCTTTGGGCGCTTCCGGATTGTTGTCGATCACATTCCAATAATTCCGAAAGACATCGCAGGCCAATGGATCATCATCCAACGGAGCCCAGGCATTCAGAACAAACATGGTATCCCACAGCAACTGGCACTTGGCGTAGGACGTGTCGTCTGCTCCGGAAATCGAGAAAAACCGGTATGGCAGCCCGGGAAGTGCCGGTTCCCACAATTTATCAAACGTGCAATCGATATATAAATCATGCACCAGTTTGGTTAATTCCGGGTTTTCCGTAGATACCTGTTTTGGCAGGTTCTCCCTGGCGTGCTGAATGGTCTTTTCGGCAAGCGTGTAACGCCGCGTATTCTCTTCCTTGTCCGGCGCGGCATCCGCCCTGACGGGCCAGGCCACCGCCAGGGCCAACCATGCCGCAGCCGCGAGCGAGGAGCCGGATGGAATGAGTTTCCTTTTCTGGCAGGTTCTTGTCATATTCATGTGTGTCATATGGTGAAGACATTTCATTTCGTTTCCCAGGTTGACGCGAGCGGCCACACCTTCATGGTGAGTGTTCCGGTCCCGGGGGCCTCGAAGGGGCCGGGCGTCGGATTGGCTGGGTTACGCGGCTTGCCGAAATAATCCGTGCCGATCGTGATGGGAGAACCATCAGGATTCTCAAACGCGCAACCGGAAATGCTGGCCTTGCCCGACCGTGCCGAGGTCACCGGTTGCGAAGGTCGCTCGCTCCCCAGGGCCGTGGCCAGGGTCATGGTCAAATAATAGCCGTCGCTTTTCTCGACCAGCGTGAGGCCCGGATCGGCTGCAGGCCTGAGGATGGGGGCGCTTTCATGCTTGGATGGCTTCGTCCCCTGGAAAAACACATTGCCATCCATCCACATGGGCAGGTGGGCCTGGTCATATTTCTCCAGACTGCCGCTGCGCATGAATAGGTTGTTGTCGTAGTGGCTATCCCCGGATGGATTATCGTGGAGGGCCACAACTTCGGTGGCATGGGCTTTGTGGAATGGCGTCTTGCGGCCATCATAAAAGGTGGGATTCAGATCGATGCCCCCGGCGATAAGGTTGTGGGCATAGGCACCCCCTTGCGAATCGTCTTCAATCGCTTTGGGCGACAGGAAAAGATTGTTATCGACCACAAACGGGCCGTGGTTCACCTCGACGAACAAATCGTGGGTAGCGTTGTCATGGCAGAGGTTGCCGGAAACACGCGTCCCCTGGGTCATCCAGTCCAGCCACATGCCGCGGCAGGTCCGGTAGATGTGATTGCGGCTGATCGTGACATCGATGGCCCCGTGGAATTTGATGCCCGCCATCTCGGCACCCGAGAACAGTTGCCGGACATGAATGTCATGGATGGTGTTGCCGGTGATGGTGCTGAACGCCGCGCCCAGACTTCCCACGATGCCCACCTGTTCACAATGGGAGATATGGTTGTCGCGCACCACGTGATGACCGACGGTCTCCTTGTTCCAACCATTCTGCAACCCACGTTCGATGGTCGTGACATAGCCCTTGGCCGATCCTGAATTTTGGTCCTTGGCGTCGCCATATTTTCCGAGGGTGATCCCCGAACATGTGGAATAGGCGATGTCGTTGTATTCGATGATCCAGCCCTTGCTCCAATGAACCCCGATCAGGCCGATCTGCTCCACGGTGGGCGGTGCCCAGGGCGTGGCCGCGTTGCGCAGGGTGAAACCACGCACGGTGATGTAGTTCATGCCGGGCTTTTCCGGATAGAACACGGACTGGCGCACATTGACCTCCACCTGCTGCGCATTGGGCTCGACACCCTTGAACTGCGCCCAGATGACGGTGCGGGTTGCGTCCACGCTGGCGAACCATAGCGGCGTCTCGGTCATGGGTTTCATAACTTCTTCGCGGCTGACCCCCTCGGTCAACCAGTCGCCATTCAGATAGACCGCCCCGGCGTGATGGCTGCGGCCCTTGGCATCAAACCAGTCGCCGGTGATGAGTTCCGCAAAGGGATTGAAGTTGCCAAAGAAGGTGTTGGGAAGGGTCGCCTTCCAGACGCCATCCTGGACCTTCTCCCACTTCTTCACCGCTTCCGAACCGGTGATGACCACCTGTTCGCCGGAAGCCGCCTGATAGACGATGCGCCTGGTATCGGACTCGCCGCCACGCGGCGGATTGACGCGTTCGCGGTACACGCCGGCATGCACGGTGACGGTATCGCCCGGCTGGGCGAGGTCCGCGGCACGCTGAATGGTGCGTAGCGGTGCGGGCGGTGTCCCTGGACTGGCGTCGTTGCCGGTGATGGCAACGTGGAGCTCGGCGGCGTTCCCACAGGTCATCAGCACCGCCATGGCGGCCAAGCTAAGCAAGTGTTTCTGGTGTGGTTTCATAAGTTGCATGGCGTCATTTGACTGATAGGTTCTGGTGGAAGCGTGAGTTTTCGCGGCGGGCCACCCAGTCGCAGATGTCTGCCAGATCAGCGACCGGTGCCTGCGTGTAGGGAAGCAGTTGCTGATAGGGCGCGGGGCCGAATTCGGGGACGAGACTGGTCGTCGCACAGCCGCGTCGTTTTTGCGAGGTCCAGATCGCATCCCACCATGCTTCGTGGGCGGCGAGATGACGCGCCCATTCCGGCGCGCGCGGATCGGAAATCTGCGGCCCTTCCTCGTGGCCCACGCGCGCATGCAGGTGATGGCAATGATCCGCGGCGAGTTGGATGATTTCCCCGCAGTCTTCGAGCAGGCGCTCGGCCACACAAACCCAGTGGCTGAAATCGCAGGTCAACTTGAGCTCGGGAAACATTTCGAGGATCGGCCGGGTGGTCCATGGGTTGCCAAAATACCGCAAGCGGTGCGTTTCATGGCAGATGGCCACTCCGAGGCTCCGCTCCATTTCAAGCACGGCACCGTAAAAATCCTCCGCTTGGGAAAGACTCCAGGTGTCTGAGCCGCTGTGCGCATTGCAGAACCATGGTTGGTATTCCATGCATTCATCGATCTGCGTTTTCAACGAATCCAGATGTTCGCGCACGCACCCGCCGGGAAGGAAGTCGCGGCTGAAAACCTGTGCAATCCATTTCCAGCCGGTCGTTTTGAGGAAGCGTAGCAATGCCCCACGATCAGGCGACAGGTGGAGACTTCCCTCCAAGGCCTCGTAGCCCACATCGCGCCAGCGGGCCAGATAAGGTTCCAGACCGTGCGTGTGATCAACGCCCCAAAGGTGGCGGACAAGTGATATTTTCATAGGTTTGAGGTGCGGAGTATTTCAGAATTCATCGAAGGCGATCTGGCTGGCGGAGACACCCAGGCCATCGAGCATTTTCGAGCAAGCCTTGATCATCGCGGGCGGACCGCAAAGGTAGAACTCGATGGAAAGCGGGTATTGATGGCTGGCGAGGTAATGATCGAGCACCACCTCATGGATGAAGCCGCGGTGACCATCCCACTCATCCTCCGGCAGCGGGGACGACAATGCCGGATGAAACCGGAAATTCGGGTGAGACGCGGCGAGGTTGTCGAAATATTCCTGATAGAACAGTTCCTGTCTGGAACGCGCGCCGTACCAATAACTCACCCGCCGCGAGGTCTTGGCGGTTTCGAACAAGTGCGAGAGATGAGCCCGCAAGGGGGCCATGCCCGCGCCGCCACCGATGTACACCATTTCCCTTTGGGTCGGCTTGATGTGGAAGTCGCCGAAGGAACCGATCGCGGTGATCTCATCGCCGGGTTTCAGGTAAAACATATAACTCGAACCAGCGCCCGGCGGACAGTCCTGGCCTGGAGGTGGAGTGGCGATGCGGATGTTGAAGCGCAGCACGCTCTCAATGTCACGGTTGGAGGCGAGCGAGTAATTGTTGCGCCGTCCGCCGTCCGGATTGCTGGCGATGAGATCGAAGACATGCTGGTTCCGCCATACCGTGGCGTAAGGATCCGGAATGTCGAAATCCCGGAAATGGATTCCCTCATACGCCGGGATGTCGAACTGGAGGTAGTCGCCGGGTTCGAAAGCGATGTTTTGCGAAGCGTCCACCGGCTCCAGCACCAACTCCTTGATGAAGGTGGCGACATTGGCGTTAGACACGACGCGGAGACGCTGAGTCTTGGGTTGGCGTGCGCCACAGCCGCCGGCACGGACGATGTTGAGCCAGAGCCGGCCTGAACGCTCTTCGAGCGGATAGGTCGCCAGCCCGCGGCAGATCGGAGCGCGGGCTGGTGAGCCGTCGGCAAGATGGAAGCGGCCGTTGTGTTTCGGGCATTCGATGGTACCGCCGACCACCAGACCTTCGGCGAGATGGTTGTTGCCGTGGGTGCAGATGCCATCGGTGGCGTGCAGGATGCCACTCGCATCGCGGACAAGGGCGAAGGTTTTCCTGCCGTGGTCGAAACGAATGACATCCTCGCGGCCGAGATCGATGGCAGCACAGACCTCGATCCATCCGTCGGCATCGGGCGTGATTTCCTGGGCACGAGGCCCGTCAGGCGTCCGGTTTTTCGGGGTGGGAAGCCTGCGTTTCACATGATAGGCGGGATCCTTCACCTGCCGCAACAGGGTCGGCAGGATCTCCTTCCAGGCAGATAGAATGGAAGGATAGGGCGGAGGGCAGTCGTCCTTGATCTCCTCATGAAGTCTGGCAAGCGCGTGATAGGGCACCAGCGGGAACATGTGGTGTTCGACGTGATAGTTCATGTTCCAGTAGATGAACCGGCTCACTGGATTCATGTAAACCGTCCGGCAGTTCAAGCGGTGGTCGAGCACGTTCTCGGCAAGGCCGGCGTGCTGCGGCGTGTTATGGAAAATCATCAGCCAGGTCCCGAAAAACTGCGGCAGGACAAACAGAAAAATCGGCAGCCAGCTTTCAAGCGCGATGGCCGAGGCGATCACCACGGCATAGATAGCGAGATAGATGCGGGCGCGGAAATAGATTTTCGGAAACTCGCTCGCGGGAATGAAGGTCTTTTCCTCAGCGGATACCCGGCCGCAGGCGTGAAGCAGCAATTTGGGAAAGAAGCTCCGGTATCCGCCCACGTTCACAAGACTGAGGACGTGGGCCAGCATGTCCGGCGGCCGCGGCACCTGGATTTCCGGATCGCGGCCGACGATGATGGTATCGCTGTGGTGACGGGTATGACTCCAACGCCAGACGACCGACTCACGCATGACCATGAATGATGCGATTTCGTAGAGGAAACTGTTCATCCAGTCGGTCTTGAAAGCCGTGCCGTGGCCGCACTCGTGCCAGCGGGAATCGGAACTGGTGCCGTAGAACGTCGCGTAAATGAAGTAGGGCAATGCCGCCCACCACGATCCCCACAGCGCGACAGTGGCCCAGCCAGTGATCAGGAGGATACCGAACAGAAGGAGCGTATCACGGATGGCGGGGCCGTCCTTCCGCTCGAGCAGCTTGCGCAGAGTCGCACGGGGCACTGGGCACTGATACCAATCAGCTTCGGCGAGTCCGCGCTCGATGGCACGGGACGCTTCCTCACCGACAAGGCTGTAGTCGAGGTGGGTCGGAGGTTTGGTCAGGACGATGGTGTCGTGATTCATGCGCAGATTATCGTGTTCATTTTGTTAGTCCGTGGATTCGATGAATTTGATGACGTCTTCCGCCACTGCCGAGCGGGTGTCCTTGGTCTGGATGTTGGCGATTTCCTGGGTTTTCCATGCGGCCTCCAGCGCCTTGAGCTGGGGCAGGATGTCGCGGGCGGCGGCACCGTATTCCTTGAGCAGCGGCAGGATCTCGCGGGTCCTCTGGCCCCAGCCGTTTTGAGTTTTGGCGTATTCGATGAAGACCGGGAGACCTTTGATGATTTTGTTTTTCGCCAGAAACTTCATGGCCTCCACGCGGATTTCCTGGGCGAACATCTCGCCACTAGGTGCGGTGTCGTTGGCCACCTTGATGATTTCCGGCTCCAACGTTTTGAGTTCCCCGGTGCTCAGCGCTTTGAAAATCGAACGCACCGCAAGCGTGCCTAGACCGTCGTCGCTGGCAAGCATGCGCCGCAGCGCGGGATAGACGAGGTCGCGGTCGATGCCATCCAACGAATTGGCGACGAGGCCCGGCTGGGGCGGGATCTGGTCGATGTAATCGGCGCGGAACAAGGCATAGGAAAGATACTTCGGCTCAAGTCCGCGCGGGTCCGCTGGATTCACCACCACGGACATTTTCAGCAACTGCGGCACGGCCTTCATGGCGGGGCGGCCGATGGATGTGAGGGCGAAGGCGGCACGGACCCGCAGCCACATGTCATTCTCCGAGAGTTGGGTGATGAGCGCGTCGGTGGCGGGGGCGGCACGGGCCGCCAAGGATTGCAGCGCCAGGCAGGCCCCATAGCGGGCGTTGAGATCCTTGCTGGAGAGCATCGCTATGAGTTGTGGCATCACGTCGTCCTTGCGCGTGGCGAGCACCTTCGCGGCACGCTGGCGCACGGTGGGCGACCAGTTGCCGAGGGCTTTGAGCAATTGCTCGTAGCTCATGAAGATATAGGCATAGTCGAAAGGGCCGAGGTTGAAGTCGCGTCCGCCCTCGATGATCTCCTGCAAGGTTTTGCTGGCAACGAAGTTATCCGGGTGCGTGCCTTTGCCGGTGATGGCGATTTTTTGCAGCGGAGTGGCATAGTGCAGGACAAACAGACCGGTCATGTCCCAGTTATAGTTATCGCGCTCGATGGTGAAGAAGCTGCCGTCCCAGCGGCGGGCGAGGTCGTAATACCAGCGCTGTTCTTTCAGGAAGGCGGCGACGGCCTCTGGACCGGCGCGGTTGGCGGAGAGCGCGCCCCACAGATAGCCGAGGTAGTTGCCGGTGTGGCCGAGTTCCTTTTCGCCATAGGCTGCGGTGGACATGCGCGAGAAGAATTGTGCGCCCTCCCTGTCGTTGAGGATATCGAAGGTGACGGCTGCGGCACCGCTCTTGCCGTTGTCGTCATGGAGCCAGTAGGGCGGATGATCGCCGTAGGGAATAGAGCCTTTGTGGATGTAAAAGCGGTAAAAGGTGCGCGATTTCTCCACGGCTTGCCGCACCACGGGATCGTCGACCCCGCATTTCTGCGCGAGGGCCATGGACATCCAGCAGATCAGGCCGGCCTGGTTGATCGCGCCGTAGCCGCCAAGGGTGCCGTTGTTACCGGCCACGCGGAACCCGTGCCCATAGGTGCCCACCGCGCCTTGGCTCATGGCGATTTTTTTGGAAACCTCGCGCAGAGCCGGCAACACATACTCGTCCTTGGTGGCGAGATAGTATTCCGCCAGAAATAAATTGGCATAACTCCATGACCACGCATACATGCCCTCCTTGAGGGTCAGGTTCATTTGTGGCGGTCCGAGTTTATGGGCGTATGCCTTCAGTGCGGGAAGATATTCCGGATTGCCGCTGGCCAGCAGTGCCAGGGCGTTGACGTTGTCCGGGATCGATGGATCCCAATTGTCCGGGGAATACTCGCCGCACTGCAACCCGCGCTTGAGGATCGCGCGGCAGCCTTGCTCCACGATGAGCTTTGCTTTCGGACACTGATAGGGCGACGTCGCCGTGTAGCTGCCCATCACTTTGAGCGGGATCGTCACAGCCTTTACCGTGCCCTTGCTCCAGACCATGAGTTTTAGCTGGCCCTTGTTAGCGGTCGTTTCGGCCGCGGTGATCGCCTGGCCGAAGGAAACCCGCGCATCGGCCGCGAAGGGTTTGCCATTGAGGCCGACGATCACATCATCCACTGCCAGCAGTCCCTCCGCCGGTGATCCTTTGGCCACATCGCGGATCAAGATCTGCCGTGAGTCGGAGGTGTCGAAGTCGCGGTTGAAGATCCATCCCTTCATGCCTGTGGGGCCGAGATTCCAATCGGGGGTGGCCGATTTTTTCCCGCCCCTGGTCAGATCAGGAGGCGGGGCGTTCACAGGGAAGTCCAAGTCGCGAGTCACGCCCGCACGCCAATGGATGAGGCGGAGATTGTTATCGCTGCCGGGTTGGTTGGCCTCCGTGACCGCCTTGGCGAATGCCGCGAGGGCATCGCCATCGAACGCCTTGCCTTGCACGCCTAGGAGCACATCACCCACCCTGAGAACTCCCGCGCTGGCGGCTCCCATTTTGATCGCGCTGATATAGATCTGCCGCGCGTCCTTGCCGCGAGCATCGCCCCCATTCGGGATGCCCGCGACCCCATCCAAAGCCAACGGAACTGCGATGGCCGTCGCCGCCGGCTTGGCGCCCCTGGTGAAATCCAGTGGAGCCGCAAGCGCATGGCCGGCGAGAAGAACAAGGGCCAGCCGAATAGATAAACGTGCGATGTATGAGGTCATATAAGTGTCAGGTTGGAGTGTGAGTATTTCTGATAGCACTATTTATGCGATATTATCCAGATATTTCGGGCTTGAGCCCCTTGAGCTGTGGGAAATCGGTATCGAGGTTGGCAAGGCACTCACGCACCTCTTTCACCAATTTATGGTAGGAGGCACCCATCCCCTCGGGCGGGCAGTCCGTCTTGAAGGCCGGCTTGCCAGCACTCGGCGGACGGAAATTTCCATACAGGCTGTGCCCGCCCCAGCAGGTCTTGATCAGCAGGATGGGTTCTTTTAACTCATCGCCCATCCCGATGCCAAACATCAGCTCTGGCCCGAACCATTCCGGCCCCAAGGCACCCATACCCATGGACAGTGGCCGCTTGATGTGTTCATATTCATATTTATAGGAGACAAACACATCATCGCGTACCACGAATGAGCCATTGGCTTTCCTGATTTTTATTAACAGATCCCCATGCGTCGGGTGTTTGCCCAACTCGTCGAGCGTTTGCGCACCTGCATACCCTTCCTTGTTAGACTGTCCGGCGAGGATGAAGACTTTGAGCGGTCCCTTGAACTCGTGGCTCGGCTTGCCCGCTCCGGCCGGCTCGGCCATCACCGCACTCGTCATCAACGCCATGGCTGCTCCTGCGCCAACGATTGCTCTTGTTGTAATCGTTTTCATTTCTTCTCTATTTTGACTGTTGAGGGGTTTGAACTACGGCTGGGAATCTGTCTTCTTTCAAGGATTTCACGGATGGCTGCGGTGATCGGACCAACGATGCCGTGTTGCATGGAGGATCACTTGGCAGGCGGCACCTCCTTGCCGGTGATCACGAGACTTCGTTTCGGGATGGTGAAGATGAAGGCCACCACCGATGAGGCCGTCATTCGTGCCTCCGAGTCGTAGCCTGCGTTGTCACGATTCGGCTGGTAATAGAAGGTGCCGTCGTTGCATTGCGCCATCGTGAACCACCACCGGTTGGCATCCATCAGTTTGCGGAAGTTGGCAGGCTCGATATGGGCCGCCAGCGCCGTGTAGGCCATGCCCATGGGCGGCGAGCCGTGTGTGTCGGGGAAACTCTGCGGATGCTCACCGATGACTTTCGAGTGCAGGAGGGCTTGCTTGCGGTAGTCGCCATCGCGATAGGGGCTGAGGATGTTGGCGATGCCGGCTGCGCCGGTCCGGCCCATGTCCGCCCAGTCGTCCGGCTCACCACCGGGTGAATCAGCATACCAGAGATAGCCGTTCTTGCCGGTGCCCTTTTTGAGAAACTTGTAAGCGGCGTCGAGACGGGTGCGATCAATCTTGATGCCGCAGCGCTGCATCAATGAGAAGGAAAGCGCGCCTTGGGCGGTGAGCATGGCGATGGGTCCATAACCCTCAAAACCCGGATTGTGGCCCCAGCCGCCATGAGCCTGCGCAGGCCCCTTGGGATAGTCATCCGGGTGTGATTTTCTTACCTTCGGATCGATCTGTGACATGTCGAGATATTGCCCCGCCTCCAACAGGTCGCGAATTTTCTCTAACTCCGGCAGCACCCAGGCCTTCTTTGTGATCAGGTAATACTCGCTGAGCACGATCGCCGTGCCCATGTAGGTCCAGTTCATCAAACCATATTTCCTGTTCTCGTTATCGGTTGACCGTATGGACTTGCAAAGGTAGCGCAAATTGCGCTCGACGTCCGGCAGGTATCGTTTCTCGCCGCTCCCGAGTAATGCGAGGGCCGAAACCGTGTTATGCACCGGATCACCAAAGGAACCATCTTCGTTTTGATGTTTGGATAGGTAATCGAGCAACTCTTTGAGGATCTTCTCCGACTTGGGGCAGGCTGCCGGGTAGGTCGCGGTATAAGCGCCATAAGTTCTCCCGATATCGAGGTCCACGTTGATCGTTTCCTTACCGCGTTTCACCATGAGCGGGAGCTTGCCGGTCCCGGATTTCCCCTGGCAGGTTTCCAAGGCTTCCGCCAACTCCGCCACCGGGCCGTCGGCGCCAAAAATCTCCATGCCATAGCCATTGCGATGCGGATGCTGGAACAACTTGCCACCTGCTCCGACGATCAGGTCATCGACCTTGATGAGTTTTCCCGCCGGTGTCTTGGGGAATACGTACTTCACCAGCAGCGCCTTTGGCTCACGGGCCACCAACTCGGCCCGCATGCCGGTGAGTCCCAGATGATAAAACCAGCCCGGCACTTTCGCATCGGGTCCTGATTCGGCGCGCTGGTTCCATGGTTCACGACCGTCATAGGCGACTTGGGCCATCAACGCATTCGCCATCAATGACATGGCTGCTACTGCGCCTACTATTGCTTTTGTTGTTATCGTTTTCATTTTCAATATTATTTCCCTGTGGCAGGTGGATACAGTTGAAACTCCGAAATCGTCGGACCATCCGTGGATTCGATCACATTAAGTCGGACGGGCCGGGCGCTGACGGGTCCGAACGTGACGTCCAGCCTGGCACCGGGGTTTTCACCTTGATAACAGGCCTTCCACTCGTCGATATGCTGGTATTCGATGGCAAACTTGCGGATGCGCTTTAATTCCGGATACGCTTGTTCGATGACGGCGCGTCCCAGGGTTGCCGGTTTGCCAAGATCAACCTCCAACCATGCGGAGGTGGTGCCATCATCGGTCGCCCAACGCGTGGCGGAGTTGTCATCCACTGCCGTGGCGGGTCCAAAGGTCGGATCGTTATGGGCCAATTCATAGAGCTGCGCCATGATCGTGGCTCTTGCATGCGCACCCTTGTTCCACATGCAGTAATAGATGCCTGGAGCGACGCCCTCTTTCCGGCAACTCTCGGCGAAGGCCTTTACGACATCGGTCGGCTCGTCAGTGGCGGCCACGGTTTGGGTTGATGTCTTGCTGGGCCAAAGCAGGAATTCGGAGGTGTGGCGGGTGGTGAGGACTGCGTAGCCCATCCTGGCCTGCCGGAAAAGCCTGGCCCAACTCGGCACGTTCAGCTTGCTCGGACGATAGAGGGACGCGGGGCCTTGGGTGAATTCATCACCGACAAAGGTATTCAGATTGAAATGCACGAAGGCACCAAACTTATACGATTCCCAACGACGGATGTTTTCCGATGCTTTGGTGGCCGGCTTGTGATGAGTCCGAAGATCCACCTCGTAAGTCGCGATATCCTTGCCATCGGCAGAAGCGATGTGCAGGCTGGTGAGACCATTGGCCGACACGCTTTCGGTGACCACAGGATCGCGCGTTTCGCTGAGTTTCTCCGGCGACTTGTCTGCCACGGCCTGCTGTGCCATTACCGCACCTGCCATCAATGACATGGCGACAAGCGCGCCAACGATTTCTCTTGTTGTTTTCGTATTCATTGTTCCTTTGTTACTTTTTTCTAAACATATTCGTTGATGTTCTTCTGTTACTTTTGATGGTTGCCCGTAGTCGTTTATGGGGAGCTTGGTTGACCAATCACTGAAAGGATTTGTTCGTTGGAAAACGCTTCCGCTCCCGGCGGCTGGGGCGGTTTCACGCCCGCGGCCCAATCTTCGGTCATCAGGCGCACCGGACCCAGCAGGCCGGACGGAACCAGTGGCGAGTCTTTGGTGAAGTAATTCCAAGTGGTGAAACAGAAGCGGCCCTTGGACGGGCGCGGCTCGTTTTTCACAAACCAATCCGGAATCCGCTTGAGGAAGGAACCGCCCATGTGTCCCGGCAGCCACTCGCAATCGGCGGGTTCCTGTTCGTCGCCGATCAAACGGTTAGCCCAGACATTGGTGATTTCAATTTCCAGTTGGTTGCTCCCCACCTTGAGACAGTCCGGCGGAAGTGTAATGCGCCACGGCGTGCACCAGACGACTCCAAGGTCTTTGCCATTGAGTTTGAAATAGACATCGGTTTGATCCGCACGGCGGTGGATTGATTTCACGGCGATTTTCCCTTGTGCCCGGAAGATGCTGAAATCCTCGGGCTGCGCGACGAAGCGCCCCCATTGCAACAAGGCTTGGCAGCGTTGCCAATAGCAGACCATCGCCTTTCCCGGCTTCCACCATGTCTGCGTGCGATCAAAATGCGTGCCCCATTGTCCCATCGTGGCACCGGGCAGATAGCGCTCGTCCCACGGTTGCTGGGGAAAGCGATGCAACACGAAACGGTTGATGCCAGCGCAATAGGCCGCGTCGCCGATGGGCTTCAGCCACTCAGGAGTCTCGCTCCATTGGCTGTCGCCGGGTAATCCGGTAAAGGCTTCGGCTTCGATGATGTTCTGCCCGTTCTGCCTCAGCGCGGCGATCGTGGAATCGACTTCATACGGGGTGTAGCGCCCGCCGTTGGTCCGGAACTCGGTCATGACCCGGTCCACCTTCGGCATGATCTCGTCCTGCCGCCAGGGTCCGCCGTAGGGTTCGCAGAGAAACTCCAGCTTCGCCTCGTGCAATGTTTTTTGAATGATGGTGAAGTAGTTGTCGTTGTAGAGGTCTTTGATCGTCTCATTAATATCACTACGGAACTTGTCTGATTCCTGAGTGCTGCCGACCGTGCGTCCGGCGAAGGTCGCTAGAAATGGAGTAAGGTCATAGCCCCGGCGCGACTTGAAATCCTCGCGCATCAGTAGTGCCCAGCCTGGAACTCCCGCCTCGTAGCTGTCGAAATGGACATGGGTGAAACCGGTTCCTATCAGATCGCCGATGTGCTTTTTGATTTCGCAGATGACGTGGTTCATGTGGAACTCAACCGCCTTGCGGCTCATCTTGTCGCACTCGAATCCAGTCGCCTTCCACTGCGCGGGCTGGATGAGCGTGCCCATGGTCGTGTGCCCGAAGCGATAGATCACCCAGTTTCCAGCAGGCGCGGTCCAAGTCAGCTTGCCATCGGGAGCAAGCTTGGTGCTGAGGTCGAGGATCTGGTCTTTCGTCACCGCGCCCTCCGCCGGCATCGCGAGCACGGCGATGTCACGGAAGTAGGTATTGCGCTCGGGGAGTTCAGGGTTTTCAACCAGCCCGGTATTCGGGTTGAAGACGGGGAACTGCTGAACCGCGCGCGGGTCCACCTTGGGACGCGGCAGATCCACGTTGATCTCACCGCCTCCGGTGACCGGCGTCTGTGAGAAACAGACCTGCTGCATCGAGTTTTCAGCGGTGATCCACGGTCCGCCGCTGGATTCGTAGCTGGGGCCATTGAACATGCCGAAGTCCATTCCGAGCCGCTTGGATTCCAGTGCCGCATGCCTCACCATTTGCCACCATGGCTCGGTCCATGAAATGATCTCCGGGGTGGGGCTGTTGTGGATTTCCCCGGCCCACGGCGTGGTCACATCCGCGAGGCTGAAGACAGTGGTGCGGTTGAACCCCGCCGCTTTCAGCGCCTCCAGATCCCGGGTGATCCCCGCCTTGCTGAGATTGCAGCCCATCCACATCCACAGCACGCCCGGCTTGGCGGCCTCGGGCGGATTTGCAAATGCCTTTTCAAGATCCGCAGGTGCCGCCGCCAGAGCCGCGGGTGTGACAACGAATGCGGCGAGGAGTGCCACCAACCATGGGTAACATATTTTTCTCATTAGGATGAGGTCGGGGAAATGGAGGTTGTTACCGTGCCGCCAACTTGATGACCGTATTGAGGGGGTCCCACGCTTCGGGAATCTTGATGTGCATGCCCGTGGCGTCCTGGACAAGTGTCGCGGCGCGGCCGGATACCAGCATGGTCGCGGAAGGAAACTTCTTGGCGTCTGCAGGCACAGGAAGATGCAGCGTGGTGCCGGTGGGCGGATTGAGGACATGGAGGTATTCAAAACCGTTTGCCACGCTATTGATGTCCGTGGTTGATCCACCGGCGGGAAAAACCGTCAATTCCGGGACGTAATGCACAAAGAGTCCAACACGGCTTTTTTCATACCAGTTACCTGGTTGAGCGGCTATTGAGGTTCCTGCGGTCAGGACCAAGGTGAGACAGGAAATCATGGCGGACAGAAGATCCGCCAGGGCTGCTTGATTGATGATTTTCGTGAATCTCATGGTGGTGATCGATTGCTTCGGGGTGAAAAATACCTGTAATACAACGGTTTACCATAGGCAAATCCATCAATTTCTTGCACTCTTACCATTGAATTCGGGATTCACGCCGCCATGGAATTGATCGACACCACCGACGCCAGGGCACCCGCCCGCGGAACACAGCCCTCGCGGCTGTGAGGGAAGACAGGCGTCCCCGCCTGTCATTGGGGCGCACTGCGAAGGCTTCGCATTGGCGCGACAGCCGGGACGGCTGTCTTCCCTAACAGGCGGGGACGCCTGTGCTCCCCTCGGATGCGCATGAACCGCTGCGTTCCCGGTGGCTCAAGGAGTGACCGCGATCCGATAGAAACGGCTGGGGAGCTTGCCGCCGCCGGGATCGCTGAAGGTGAGCGCGGACCCGCCGCCGGGTTGAGCGGCACCCGTGTCCACCCACGGCCCTCGCAGCGTGTCCGTGCGCTGGAGTTGATAGTTGTGGCCCGGGTAAGCGGTGATGGTGAGCGAGAAATCACCACCGGTCACCGCACACGACGTGATGCGGACGTTGCTGCGATCAAGCACAATGCCATGGTTGATGAAACCGGCCGGAAGAGTGCCGTTCCACGTCATGATATCTAACAACCCGACGTTGGTCAGGACACTGCCAATGGCGAGGATGGCATCGCCGGCGAGGCGGAGGGTGCCGTTGTTGGTTAGAGATCCGGCGCCGGTGATCGCACCCTGAAACACGGCATCGCCGGTGTTGCCGGCGATGACAAGATTGCCGCCATTGAGGGTCACGGCGCTGCCCGTGACGCCTGCTAGCGAGGCGACGGTCTGGGTGGCTCCGTTGAGGTCAAACACGGCTTCGGTGGCATTGAGGGAGAGCGCGGTCGCCGGTGGCAGGATGTTGCCCACGGGTGCTTGACCGAGCCATTTCACTTGCAGGTAGCGCTCGTTGCGGAGGCGTTGGGTTGCGGCCAGCGCGCTCTGATAGAGAATCACCTCGGCCTGGGTCTGGTCGCCAGCGTGATAGGCACGGTCGCGGTTAAAGCCGTCCGCCTGCACGCCGCCCGCGGTGATGACCGTCGTGAGGTTGAAGCCGTTGTTGGCGGCGGTGGGCATCGGCGTGGCCGCGCCATCGATGCTGTTGCCGTTCAGATAGGTTCTGCCAGCGAGAATGTTGCCGTTGGTCCAATTCAGGGCGGCAGGGGCCCACAGCGGCGCGGCGGGGTCGGTGTCGTTGGGACGGTGGAAATCGTAAGCCGCGGTGTCGGTCAGCAGAAAGCTGCTGCCCTTGAAGACGGAAAAGACCGAGCGCAGATTGCTGGCACGGGTGAAATTGAGGCTTTGACTGTCGGTGGCGGAGGTCCCGGCCGTGAAATGCACCGCGCCAAGACCATGGACCGCATTGGCGACAAAGGTCGGAGCATGCCCGGTTTGGGGGGCCGCGTGAGACTTGTTAGGACTGAGATCATTCCACTGGTTCACACTGGCGGCATTGGCCAGCGCGAGGGTTGAGGCATCGAAATGGCGGACGAAGCCGGGAACAGGCGAGGTGATGGGCGGCAGCAGCCGCAGCGTGCCGCCTAACAGACGGGTGGCTCCGCCATGCGCCGCCGGATCGATCAGCGAGAGCGTGCCCGCGCCGGTTTTGACCAGGATGGTGGAGCCGGCCAGGCTTTCACGAAACAGGACGTCTCCTGCGGGAACTTCGATCTGGGTCCCGCCGGTGGCGGCGTCATCGGTGCGGATGTAGTCGGGGGTGGCGCTCGGGGCACTGAACACATCGAGTTGACGGACACCCTGCGCGTTGGTGGTGAGCCGGATGGCGGTGGCCTCCACCGGGGTGAAGGCCCTGCTCCAGACTTGGCTGTAGGCGGTGCCGCTCCATACCGAGGCCCACGCTCCGGCGGGGTTCCGGTATTCGAGAGTGACGGCGATGTTCTGCGCGGTAGGCCGGGTGCCGTTGTCAAATTGGATGTCGGTGCGGCCAATCGAGCGGGTGCCACCGAAAGGAATAGTTAGAGTGGCGGTGGCCGCGCCAGAACGCCATGACGTCGTGCGGTCGGCGTCGGCCGCCTTGGCCGCCTCATGTCCTAACAACTCATTGGTGGCGGAAGCGGCGGCAGCGGTGGCCAGCGAGCCGACATAGGGTTGGTGCCAGGCCAGGGCTTCCGCGCTGCCGTCGAGATCGAGGCGGATGATGGTGTCGATGGCATCGCGGTTGGCTGCGGGCAGCGTGATGCGGATGCCGGAGGCGTTCTGCACGATGCCGGCAGTGCCGCCGGTGAGCGCGTCGCTGCCGGTGATTTGGCGACCCAATGCGAGGGCGGGCAGGGTGAGCGTTTCACCGGGCCAGTTCAGGACGTGGACGAAGATGGCATTGCCCTTGGCCACACTGCCGCCCCATTCCGCCGCCGCGAAGGGACCGGCCAGACCGCCGCTGAGGCTGGCCCCGTATTGCGCGAGCCATGGGCCGGTGACCGACGAGATGGCGGCGGCGGGGATGGCGGGCTGCCCATCGAGCATCTGCGGCAAGCCGAAGAGATGGTTTTGGTCGGCGCAAACGACGCCGACGAGCGTGCGGATGCGGTTGGCGGCGGTGCTCATGTCGATCACATCGGCCAGGCGCGAGGACGGGGTGACCGTGAGCGCTTGGACGGCGCCGTTGCGGAACTCGCCTTCAAGGATGGTGTTGCCGGGGGCATGAACCTTGAAGGAAATGTTCCATTCCTCAGGCCACGCGGGAAACAGATAGATCTTGTTGCCCTCGCTCTGGATGAGCATGCTTTCGAGGCCGTGGATGGACGCGCCGCCGTGGCACTGGTCCGGGATGTAGTCCATCCGGGTTTCCCAAAACGCGGGGAAGCGCGGCTTGCTGGGGTGATCGGCGGGCATCGGTGGATTGCGGAAGCCGCCGGCACTGGTGGACGGCGCTTCTTCCGTTAGATTTCTAACCACGAGACGTTTGGCCTCGAGCGGCAGGTTGAGGGCTGCCGCCACGGTGGGGGTGTAGAGCCAGCCGCCGGTTTCGTTGTACTGCCCGTCGGGCGTGCCATCGAAGGACAGCGAACGCGTGCCGAGGTCCCGGCGGGCGGCGGCAAGCAGCGAAGACTGCCCGAGCGAGGCTTGCCGGTAGGGCCAGACGGTGTAGATCTGCGGCAATTCCACCAATTCACGGCCGGCGTCACCGGATTGATAGACCGCGATCAGCTCCTGGCCGAGCACCGTCCGGGTGGGCACCGGCGGCAGGATGTCTAGCAAGTCCTGATAGCGGGCGCGGCGCTGGGTGCCGACCAGCGCGGGCTCGACCCGCAGGAGGTTCTGCAGGATCCGGCGCAGGGCGCTGACCTCGACGGCCGGGTTGACAACCGTTTGATAGGTCTCCACCGCGCCGGCTGGACCCATTACCATCTTGCCGTCGTTGTCGCGCCCGGGGTAATGGTTTTCGAAGAAGGTCACCACGCCATCGGCGAAGGGCAGATAGGTTTCGGCGAAGAAAGCGGTGTCGCCGGTGTGGTCGAAGTAGTCGGCCATCATCACTGACATGTCGGTCATGCCGCCGCGGTGATATTTGAGGTGCTGCGGGATGCCGGCGCCAAACACGCTGACGCCGCCAAACCCGGCAGCCTCGGTCATCAGGAGTCCGGAATGGCCGTTCCAAGCCTGGCAGCGGGCCAGGCAAAGCGGCGTTGCTTCTTGGCACAGGTCCATTACCGGCTTCATCAAATCGGTATCGCCGCTGGCCAGCAGCGGCCAGAACAGGTGGCGGGTGTTTTGCCACATGATGCGCAGGCTGCCCCAGTCGCGATAGTCGGCATTGACTGCCGAGCCCGTGAAGCCGCCCCAGGTCGGCGCGCCAGCCGGGACGTCCATGGTGAAAATCGAGCCGTTGTAGTTGGTCGGGTATTTCCCGCGCAACGAGCAGGCGTTGATGAACCGCTGATACGCGTAACGCTCGGAAATGACACGGGTCTCCGCCGGCCCGCCGATGTCGAGGTGGCTGCGATTCCAGAACGCGGACCACCACGCCTGGTGGGCGGCGAAGGCCTGGGCGTTGTCGAGCGCGGCGTGGGTTTGGGCGAGGGCCCGGATGGCATCGACCCAGGTGGTGACGGCGGGTGTTTGGTTAGACAGGACATCCACGGCGATATCGATTGCTCTGGTTGGGGTGGAGGAGGCGAGTTTCTGCTGCCCGGCGCGGATCAGGCCGGTGCCGCGGATCAGGCCGCCGAAGGTCAGGTTGAGAATGGGATCGCGCAGCGTCGGATAGAGGCTGCCGAGGCCTTCGGATTCGAGGCGGCTGGCGAACGAGGACACCGTGTTGCGGTGCCACCAGACGATCTGGTTGGCATATTCGTCCAGGAGCACGTCGCCACGGTTGGCGGCGGTGGCGCTCGGGCTGGTCACCAAGGCCGGCGGGCGGAACGGAAGTTCATAGCTGGTTTCGATGGCGAGCGCCTGGTCACTATCACCTTGGACGTGGATGACCGGATGGTTGGCATCCACCCACACCCGCAGGCGGGTTTGCGCTCCTCCGGGGCCCGCATTGATCAGGATTTGGCCGTTAGGCAGATCGAGGGTTTGTTGAAAGGGCTGGCCGCTGGTGAATGGATTGGGCGTCAATTTCACCCGGATTCTCCCCATCTTGAGGTTGTCGTTAGCCTCCGACTCGCTGTCGGAGCGGGCGATGTAGAAAAGCAGGTCGCCATCGCCCTCGACCCAGACGTTGAGGCCGGTCTCGCCATTGCCGAGCGGCATCGAGCCGAGCGAACTGCTGCTAGGACTCGTCCAGGTGAGGTTGTAATCCGCGAGCGTGCCGGGCGGCATGGGTGCAAGAATCGAGGCGATTGTGGCCGAGCCAGTGTGGCCGGCTCCGTCGTCCACGGTCACTGTCAAATTGCTGCCCCCCACCATCGGCGTTACGCTCACACCGTTCAACACACCGCTCGTAAAACCCGGGGAGGTTCCCGTAACACCCGCCGTGCCGCCAAACGCCACCGTCCCGGAAAAGCCCGTCACCGTTTTGTTAGCCGCATCCTGGGCCGTGATGGTGATTCCGGTGATCGCGGTTCCGAGCGTCTGTGGCGACGCAATGGGCGCAATCGCGAAGTGGTCCAGGGCACCCGGCGGGGCGGCGGGGATGATCGCGAAGTGGTCAACCAGGAACCCGTTCCCGGACGCGTTCGCGGAGTCCAGGGTCAAGGTGTGGGAAGTGCTCGTCGCAGTGAACGAGATGGCCTGGGGCGCATAGTTCGCAAGGCCGGGGTTGGCCGGGAGATCGGCGGCGTTGATCGTCGTGGTCACCGGGGGCGTTAGATCGAGCGCCACCGTGAATGATCCCGCGGTCACGTTCTGGCGCCGCGAGGCGTCGAACGTGATGGTGTAACTCTGCCCGACGATGAGCCCGGTAATGGTGCATGAGGCGGTGTAACCCGCCAGGGCATTGGATAGATTGAGGAAAGCCGTGCCGTCGGAGGCCAGACCGAAACCACAGCCGTTTTGCATGAACCAGCGGCCGGTGCCGGCACCTGGAGTATTGAAGGTCCACCCGGGGATCGTGCCGCCCACGGTATCCAATTCATAGAGTCCCACGTTGTCGGAAAAGTCGTTCGTTAGGTTTGCCCCGTTGGTTTCGAAGCTGCCATTCAGCAAGGATTGGGCGGAGGCAACAACGGGCAATATGGCGCAAGCCAGCGCCAGCAACGTCGTGTGGATCGGATGGGAATCATTCATGATGGGAAAGTGGGGTTGCTTTGTTGTGCTGAGTCGTCCGGGACTTCAGTTCGCGCTCAAGCACGGGCTAACATCAAGCCCGGTCTTCCTTGTCGGAAGACCGGGCCGAAGCTTTCAACCGCTTTGCACAGTGGAAGACCGGACTGTAGTTGTGAACTCAATGCCCCTCGCGCTTAGGGCTTGGTAACCTTGAGGCGGCCGAAGAGCGCGGCGTTAGATCCTCTTGGCACGGTGACGAGCACTTCATCAATGCCACCTCCGATATCCGTGACCACCACACCGGTGCCGCCCGGAATGGCAAGGGGGTTCCAGTCTGTTAGATTATCGCTGTATTGGAAGATCTGGGTGGTATCGGCAGTGGTGGCGGCGCGGCGATAGAAGGTGAAGACAAAATCCGTGGCCGTGGTGACGGAGCTGGGCAGGATGGCGGTGGAAGAGACCGCGGGATCCCCATTTTGCAGCACGTATTCCAGCAAATTCGGGATACCGTCCGAGTCAGGGTCGCCGCCGGGGGTGCTGTCCGAAAGGCCGGGAAATCCGCCGATCCACGAGGTGAAGGGGTCCGACCCCCCGGCGACGAGCGCGAAATTGTCCACCAGGAACCCGTTCCCGGACGCGTTCGTGGAGTCCAAGGTGAGGATGTGAGAAGTGTTGGTGGCGGTGAACGAGATGGCCTGGGGTGCATAGTTCGCAAGGCCGGGGTTGGCCGGGAGATCGGCGGCGTTGATCGTGACGACCAGCGGAGAGGCCAAATCGAGCGCCACCGTGAATGATCCCCCGGTCACGTTCTGGCGCCGCGAGACGTCGAAAGTGACGGTGTAACTCTGCCCGACGGTGAGCCCGGCCAGGGTGCATGAGGCGGTATAACCCGCCAGGGCATTGGATAGATTGAGGAAGGCTGTGCCGTCGGAGGCCAGGCCGTAGCCACAGACGTTTTGCATGAACCAACGCCCGGTGCCGTTCGGGGTATTGAAGGCCCAACCGGGGATCGTGCCGCCCACGGTATCCAATTCATAGAGTCCCACGATGTCGGAAAAGTCGTTTGTTAGGTCCGCCCCGTTGGCTTCGAAGCTGCCATTGCCGAGGGCGATGGTGGGTGCTGAGGAATCGACATGCAGCACCAACTCGCCAGTGAACTGTGAGAAAACCCAAGTGGTGTTGGCACGGATCATGGTCCAAACGCCGGAGTCGTTGATAAAGCTTCCCAGCGAGCTGGTGACCGTGAACGATCCGCCGTAGGTTGCGGCGATGCTGGCGGCATCGACGATGAGCCAGGTGTTGCCATTGGTTAGGTTGGCGGCTGCCAGCTCGAGATAGATTTCGCCGTCGAGGCTGACGGGGGGATTGCCGGTGCCGGTGATTTTGTTCGATGTGTTGTTCAATGTGGGATGGAACCGGCTGCTGCCGCCGCTGGCGAGGACCAGGCTGCCGGCCTCCACGGTGGTGTCACCGCTGTAGGTGTTGGTGCCGGAGAGGGTCAGCGTGCCCGCGCCTTGCTTTGTTAGACCGCCCGCACCTGCCGCCTTGAGGTTGACGCCGATGCCAATGTTGAAATTGTTGGTATTGATGATGGCGCCGCCCGATCCGACATAGCTGTTTTGGTTGCCGCCATAGAGCGTGATGAAGTTGGCGTTGTCCGCGCCGGTGACGGTGACCTGGCCGCCGTTGAAGGTCAGCCAGGCACTGTTGCCCGGGCCGTACTCGCGGTCGGCGACCCGGATCGACGGGGTGCGAAGTTCGCCGCCGTTGAGGAACAGGGCGAAGGTGGCCATGGTGCCGACGCTGCCATCGACGCCGTTGGTGGCGGTGACGGTGCCGCCGTTGATGTTCACGTTGCCCCAATCGGCACTGTAACCCGCGCCGGTCGGTGTCGTCAGGCGGGTGGTTGTCAGGGAGCCGTTTTGGATGGTTAGATTGGCGCGGCCAACCGCGGTGTCGCCGCCAACAGCGACGGCGGAGCCGTTGATGACCAGGCTCGGGTTCACGCCGTAGAAGCCGCCATTCGCGCTGGCCCCCTGGACCACGAGGGACTTGGTGCCTAGGTCCACGGAACTTCCGGTTAGAGTGAGGGTGGAGGGACTCGCGGGGAAATCGACGAGCACGGTGCCGGCGCTTGAGCCGTTGGTGATGTCGCCGGAAAGGGTGGCGGAGGAATTCAGGAGGCTCCGGATTGTGGGGCTGCCCGCGAGGTCGATGGCATTGGCGATGGTGCCCGTCGTGCTGACGCCAAGGATCGCGGCGTCTGTCACGGCTAAGTTGCCGCTGCCTGCGGCGCTGGGATTGGCCAGCACCAGCGTGCCGCCATTGACGGCAGTGCTGCCGGAATGGCTGTTAGAAGCCGTGAGTTCGAGCAAGCCGCCGCCGGACTTCACGAGGCTGAAGTTGTCCTCATCGGCACTCGCGCCGCCGAGCGTGCCGGCAAAGGCAGTGGCCGTCGAGCCATTGACCGTGAATACGGCGGCGGTGGCGCTGCCGTTGAGCACTTGGTTGGCGGTGCCGCTGCCAGCGCTTCGCAGGGCGCCGACGGACTGGCTGTTGCCATTCAATTTGAGGATGCCGCCGGTGTTGGTTAGCCCGTCACCCAGGGTGAGAACCGTCCCTGCGGGCAGGCGCTCGCCGCCTCCCGACAAGATGATCGCCCCATCGGCGATGATGGTGGTTCCGGTGTAGGTGTTAGGTCCTGCCAGGGTGAGCGTGCCGGTGCCGGACTTGGTTAGGGAACTGGCTCCGCTGATGCCGTTGGCATCCGTACTGTTGAGGGTGTAATTGAGGGAGTTGTTGTCGAAGCGGACCAGGTTGATCGAGACGCCACCGGCGGCGATGCTGACGTTGTTGCGGGTGACCGGGATGGAATTGCCATCGTTGTCGGCGAAGATCACCTGGATACCGCCGGCAGTCTTGAAGTCCCCGAACGCCTGGCCAGTGAAGTTGACCGTGGTGTCATCCCAGGTGGCGCTGGTTTCCCCGCTCCACCAAGCGGCAGGGGTGAAGGGCGCGGGAATGACCGCGAAATTGTCCACCAGGACCCCGGCCCCGGACGCGTTCGCGGAGTCCACGGTGAGGATGTGAGAAGTGTTGGTCGCGGTGAACGGGATGGCCTGGGGTGCATAGTTCGCAAGGCCGGGGTTGGCCGGGAGATCGGCGGCGTTGATCGTGACGACCAGCGGAGACGCCAAGTCGAGCGCCACCGAGAATGATCCCGCGGTCACGTTCTGGCGCAGCGAGGCCTCGAATGTGAGGATGTAACGTTGGCCGATGTCCAGCCCACTAATGGTGCATGTGGCGGTGTAACCCGCCAGGGCATTGGATAGATTGAGGAAGGCTGTGCCGTCGGAGGCCAGGCCGTAGCCACAGCCGTTTTGCATGAACCAGCGCCCGGTGCCTGCACCTGGGGTATCGAAGGTCCAACCGGGGATCGTGCCGCCCACGGTATCCAATTCATAGAGTCCCACGTTGTCGAAAAAGTCGTTTGTTAGGTCCGCCCCGTTCGTTTCGAAGCTGCCGTTACCGTCGGCGATCCCAATTGCCGCACTGGTTGAATGGATCAAGGCCATCACGGCAAGTGCCGCCAGTGGAATGGTTGGTTTCATGGTGGTTGTCGGTTTCGGGTTGGATTTCATGGGCGATTGGATGTTGGATTAGGTGCTGGAAGAATCTTCCGCGTGCGGGATTATCCGGAAAACGCATCGATGTGTTTGCAGCATGCCTGTAAATCACCGGGTTTACCATGGACAAATCCCTGAATTTCTTGCATTTTCCCAACACCCACCGATACTCAGACGGCCATGACCGACGCCGGTGGCGAACGCCCGCATGAGAACCCTGGTCAGCAGCGCCGGCGCGGAGCGTGAATGGCAGCTTGCGGGGAAATTCCGCATTCATCTGGTGGGCATGTATTTTGCCGAGGTGGGATCGGAATGGGGATCGGATGGAAAACGAATCCACAATGCCGAGGGTCAGTTCATTGTTGGGCTGGATCAGACTGCGTTCGTGGATGCGGGCATCGGGACCGCTCCCCTGGCGCAGGGATTTGAAGAATGCCCTGTACACGGCGCAAGCCGTTATTTTCGGGTCGGCAAGCCGCACGGCGAGGTCGGCTTGGTCTACCGACTCCCAAGGTGTTCTTCCCAGGCGTTCTTCGGGTGCGTGACCGTACAGGACCGACATCCAGAGTTCGTCGCAATAGTCCACCATGAAGCCGTCAATGTTGCCACGCAGGGCGTTGAAGCGGGCGCGGACATACTCCTGCACGTGCGGCAGGGAGAAATCCAAATTGCGACCGAGTTCTTTGTTGAGAAGCCAATCGGGGTGCGCCTCCCGGAAGTCGCGGCTGATTCTCCGGCCCAGTTTTGGAAACTGGATCTGCGGCTGGATATAGGTGAATGCGAGACAGCCGGCATCGCGCATGCCTTGTCCCAGCTTTTCGGACGTTTCATAGGGTGCAGTGTAGTAACCGTGCTTCTGCCAATGGGCATCGTCCCACCAACCCTGGGGATTGTATTCAGTATACGAATCCGGGACGAGTCGGACGGCGGCGCGCGAGTAGTTTGAAAATCCGCTCTCTTTCATCTTCTGCGCTTCCTCGACCAAGCCGGAACTGGTGTTGATCTTGTAGGCGGATTTACCGGGATGATCCTGCGCCCCTGAAGTTTTCCAAACGCCCGCATACCACGCACAGACCGTCGGGAAGTCGTACACGTTCGGCTTCGCGCCCGTCGCCTCGCGCAAGGCCCAGCCGTATTTCTCCAGCGCCTCGAACGGATTCGCCGTGCCGGCATCCACATAGAAATGGACCGGAGAACGTCTGCCAGACAACAAAGTGCCTGGGGAAAGCAAGTCTGCATAAGGGAACTTCTGCAAACTGATTTTCGGAGGTGGGTTGAGGGTGATGCTGCGCTTAGAGGTGTGAGTGGTTTTCTTGGTGAGCTGGTCTCCTGGCCGGAGTTCGGGGCCCAGCTCAGTCGAGGAATTCAACGGCAAGCTCGTCACCGCCGAGGTGGTGAAGGAATGCCTTATTCGAACGTGATGATGAAGTCGTTGCCAGCGAGGGTGGTCGCGGAGATCGCTGGCGGTGGGTCACCGCGCAAACGGAAAAAACCTTGGGTGCATGTCACGGGAACCGAAACCTGCTTGCGATCCAGATCGACGAAAGCGGACGCCTCGTCCGCGAAACCGTCCGGCAGGTTCATGCTCGATTCCACCGTGAACCGCGACGCGGGTCCCAACACCTCGATTTCGGCAAACTGCAGGGCGAAGCGGCCACCGTCGTTGGGGTTGGACCGCAGGACAGCGGCGGCAACCCGAACATAGCGGGCTTGTCGCGGAGTGAAAGCGTAGGTCTGCGGTCCCGCAGGCAACGGCAGATTGGCGACGCTTGCGACCGCAGTCCAGGCGATTCCGTTAGGCGAAGCGAGGATATCAAAGGTGACCGGAAAACCATAACCGACATTGCCCGCATCGCCGCGGGGATGCAGGCGCACCGTGTCAATCTGCTGGTTCACGCCGAGATCCACTTGCACCCATTCCGGCTGGCTGGCGGATGATGTCCGACTGCTCCAGCCATGGATCGGGACCGACCACGGCGCCGGGCTTGGCAAGCTGCCGCGCTGGCCATCCACCAGGCGGAGGCGTCCCCAGGCCGACTGCACGCCGAGGTTGCCGCCGTTTTCGATGGAACTCGACGAACTCACGTAGCCGTGCAGGGCGAGATTGCGCGGCGGGCGCGTGGCGGGAACCACCACCAGCTTGATCACGGTGTCGTCGGGAATCCAGGAATCACCCGAAGCAAGGGTCAGCCGCAGGCCCGCAGCGTCCTGTTGGAGTTGCATCGTGTGGCCGTTTGCCAGCAGGGTGGCTGTTAGGAAGGTCTTGCCATCGGCGGGCGGAGGAAGAACCAGCACCTTGCCGGCGGGTGGATTCATCACATGCACATACTCGACCGAGTCGTCGGTCCTTTTCGTCGCGACAATACCGTTGGTCAGGTTTGCTAGAAACGCGCCCTCGGAGGTCGGATAGGAAGTGCTCGGACTGACGCTGCGCAGCGCCTCGGCGACCGGTTGTACAAGGGATGTGAGGTCGGTGAATGCGCCGGCGACGCCATTTTCCCAAGTTCCGTTCGTGTACGGGCTGGCAGCCCATTGCACGCCGGGGCCCTCGGTGGCGGCGGCCGCCTGGAGCACGGAATAGCGGAACATCTGCCGGCCGGTCAGGCGGGCCGTGCCCTGTGCCGGAGGGATGATGGTGGCCCAGTGATGACCTTGCACGATGGCCGGCACCCGGCGGTAGGCGGGCCAGGTCTCGATGTTGTAGTCGGTTTCGGCGCGCGAGTTCCATGGATCGAGCCACGACGGCCGCCACACTTCCTTGATGCCGAGTTCGCAGGTGTCGTTGGGTCCGGCGAGGGCGGAGAGGCTCAAACCGGGCCTGCGGGACAGGATGGTGGCGCGCAGGCGTGGCAGGTCGAGCTTGCCCGCCCAGCGGGAATCGGATGACATGCCGAACTCGCTGTCCATGCCGATTCCCACAATGTCATTGCCGTAGCGTTCGACAATCTCGGCATGAACATCGTTGATGAAGTCGTTCCATTTCTGATAGTTGTCGGTGGGGTCATTGAAGCCCAGGAGCGTCTGTTGTTCCGCCGAATAGTCATGCCCGTCCAGCGGATGGGTGAAGAGATATACCTTGATGTTACGGGCCTTGAAAGCCGTGATCATTTCACCTATCAGATCGCGCCGCGAGGTGAAGCCCGGTCCGCGCCAGTTGTCGAGGGCGGCGCAGGGATGCAAGGTGGTGCCCGCGCCGTGGAAATCCATCAACACGACGTGATCAAACCCGAAGCGTGCCGCTTGCTCCGCCACGGCATTGACGTCGGCGGAATCGGCGAATTGATCCAACGTGGTCGCCCGCGATCCGTCGGCAAAGCAGATGGGATTTTCCACGCCATCCGGTGGGCCGGTCCAAGTGATGAAGAGTCCTTGGCGCAACCGGAAATTGTCCGCGTAGGTGGCGGTGGACGGAACCGTGCGCGCGGCGGGAATATACACCTTGAGCGGTTTGGTATCCGCCGCTTGTCCGTCGGTCGCGCGGATTATTGTTAGAGCAAGCGTCACCGTGGTGTCGGAAACGGGCGTGGTGATCGTGCCATCGCGACTGATGATGGCCGGGTTGCTGGAGCTTTTCACGGAAATCTGATAGCCCGCCGCCGGCGAAGGCAGGATCAGACGGGTTGCGCCGCGCATGGGAGGCGTGAGGGTGCGGATTGCATCGGCGAGGTTGGCTAGGTGGTCGTCTCTCAGGGAAGTGAGGGAAAAATCATCCACCCAGCCGAGGCCTCCGCCGTTGCCGATGCCCACACTGGTGATGCCCGCGGCAGCGGCGGCGGCGACCGGTCCGTTGACGGTCGCATCATCGACCTTGAATTCGTAGGTCCAGTTGGATGTCAGGACAGGCCGGGTGTCGAGGAGGATGGTGAGCTTGTGGGCGCCGTTGAACACACCGGCATTGCCGCCGGGAAAGGTCTGGAGCTGATTGGAGACATCCGCTTGCGCGCGCAACAGCATCGAGCCGGTGGGATTGTTGATGGTGTGCCAGGCGCCTTGGGTGGCCATGCCTTTGGCAAATCCGCAGGCCAGCCATTCATAGGCGGGATTGGCGCTCGTGCACTCGAGCCGCATGGATAGCGTGTAGAGATTGTTAGAGCGGGGCTGGAACGGCAGGAACGCGAGGCGCGATGGAGTCGTGACGTTGGCCCGGCTGCCATCGGTTTGCCACGCGCCATCCGCCACCCAGCGCGCGTCGCTTTGATCGGGTTGCGTGTTGTGCAGATACCCTTGCCGGGAGAAGCTCTCGGCGTGGATGATGAACTCGGCGCGGGCCAGACCGGCGGATGAGAAAACAACAAGACCGGTAACGAGGTGTTTCATGGGGTGGTCCGAGCCTTCAGTCCGTTCTCAACAGAGGTGGAACGGACTGAAGGCCGCTACAACTACTACGGCTTCGTCACCGCGAGACGGCCGAAGAGCGTTGTGTTGGATCCTCTTGGCACGGTGACGACCACTTCATCAATGCCACCTCCGATATCCGTGACCACCACACCGGTGCCACCCGGAATGGCAAGGGGGTTCCAGTCTGTTAGATTGTCGCTGTATTCGAACGTCTGGGTGGTGTCGGCAGTGGAGGCGGCGCGGCGATGGAAGGTGAAGACAAAATCCGTGGCCGTGGTGGTCGAGGTGGGCAGGATGGCGGTGGACTCAACCGCCGGGTCGCCATTTTTCAGCACGTATTCCAGCAAATTCGGGATGCCGTCGTGGTCGGGATCGCCGGTGGGGGATTTGTCCGGGAGCGTCGGCCAGGTGGCGTCGATCCAGCCGAGGAACGGATCGGTGGTGTGGAGAGCGAGCTGGCCGGTGGCTTGGGTAAACGTCCAGACCTTGCCGCCCTGCGGCAGGGTCCAGACGCCGGCATTGTTGGTGAAGGCCCCGAGCGAGCTGTTGACGCCAAAGGTGCCGCCATAGGAAGCCGCGACATGGGCGGCATCGACGATGAGCCAGGTGTTGCCATTGGTTAGGTTGGCGGCTGCCAGCTCGAGATAGATTTCGCCGTCGAGGCTCACGGCGGGATTGCCGGCGCCGGTGATCTTGTTAGACGTGTTGTTCAATGTGGGGTGGAACCGGCTGCTGCCGCCGCTGGCGAGGATCAGGCTGCCGGCCTCCACGGTGGTGTCACCGCTGTAGGTGTTGGTGCCGGAGAGGGTCAGCGTGCCCGCGCCTTGTTTGGTTAGACCACCGCCCTGATCCAGCAGGTTCACGAGAATGCCGATGTTGAAACTGTTCGTATTGATAACCGCGCCGCCCGCTCCGACATAGCTGTTTTGATAGCCGCCATAGAGGGTGATGAAGTTGGCATTGTCCGCGCCGATGACGGTGACCTTGCCACCGTTGAAAGTCAGGTAGGCACTGTTGCCCCAGCCGTACTCGCGGTCGGCGACGCGGATGGACGGAGTGCGGAGTTCGCCGCCGTTGAGATAGAGGGCGAAGGTGGCACCCGTGCCGACGCTGCCATCCACGCCGTTGGTGGCGGTGACGGTGCCGGCGTTGATGTTCACGTTGCCCCAGTCGGCGCTGTAACCCGCTCCGGCCGGTGTTGTCAGGCGGTTGGTTGTCAGGGAACCGCTTTGGATGGTCAGATTGGAGCGCCCGACCGCGGTGTCGCCGCCAACAGCGACGGCGGAGCCATCGATGACCAGGCTCGGATTCACGCCGTAGGAGCCGTCATTCGCGCTGGCACCCTGGACGACGAGTGACTTGGTGCCAAGGTCAACGGAACTGCCGGTTAGAGTGAGCGTGGAGGTGCGCGAGGGGAAATCGACCAGCACGGTGCCGGCGCTTGAGCCGTTGGTGATGTTGCCGGAAAGGGTGGCGGAGGAGTTCAGGAGGCTCCGGATTGTCGGGCCGCCCGCGAGGTCGATGGCATTGGCAATGGTTCCCGTCGTTCTGACGGCAAGGATCGCGGCGTCTGTTACGGCTATGTTACCGCTCCCTGCGGCGGTGGGATTGGCCAGCACCAGCGTGCCGCCATTGATGGCAGTGCCGCCGGAGTAGTTGCTAGGCGAAGCGAGTTCGAGCAAGCTGCCGCTGGATTTCACGAGGCTGAAGTTGTCCTCATCGGCACTGGCACCGCCCAGTTTGCCGGCAAACGAGGTGAGGGCGGACCCGCTTACCGTCAGTGTTGCGGGGGTGGCACTGCCATTGACGATCTGGTTGGAGGTACCGGTGCCGGTGCTGGTAAGGCTGCCGAGCGACTGGCTGTTACCGTTGAGTTTGAGGAGGCCACTGGTAGGCCCGCCACCGAGGGTGAGCGCGGTGGCGACAGGCAGGCGATCGGCTCCGCCGGCAAGGATGACCGTGCCGTTGGCGATGACCGTTGCGCCGGTGTAGGTGTTGGGTCCGGTGAGAGTGAGGGTGCCGCTGCCGGTCTTGGTCAGGTTGCTTGCTCCTGTTAGACCGGTGGCATCCGCGCAGTTGAGGGTGTAATTGAGCGCGTTGTTCTTGAAGTTGGCGTTGGCGATGGAAACCCCGCCGGCGGTGATCGTGACGTCGTTGCGGGTGACCGGATTGGAGTTGCCGTCGGCGTCCGCGAAAATCACCACGCCGCCCCCCGCCGCCTTGAACGTGCCGAACGACTGGCCGGTGAAGTTGACCGTCGTGTCATCCCACGTGCCGTTGGTTTCGCCACTCCAGTAGGCAGCGCCGCCCGGTGCCACGTAGTTGGTTGTCAGGGTGAAGTTGCTGATCTTCACCTTGCCGATATTCCCGGCCCCGGGCGAAGCCGTAACCCAGCCGACGTAGGCTAGACCCTGTGAATTCGTCCAACCGGGGGCGCTCGTGTCGAGCGTGACGGTGGCCGTGGTGGCGGGCGCGTATGCGCGGGTGTTAGGGCTATCGGGACCAGTCCAGACGATGTTTCCCGGATACCAGTTGTTGGGGTTCTGACCGAACGTGAGGCAGAACCATTCCGCATCGCTGGCGGACATATCAATGGTGGCCGACAAAGTGTAAATTGCCCCGGCCACGGGAGTGAACGGCAGATAGTTGCTGCTACTGGGCGTGGCGTAACCGGCACCGGTTTGGCCCCAGCCGCCGGTTTCGGCGGCGAAGGTCCAGGTGGAGGCGGAGTAATCGAGGCCGCCGGGGGTGATGTCTGTCAGGCGCACGTTCGGCGCGGTACCAGCCAGCGACGAGGTGTAGGGACCGCCGCGGTCGTTGCCGAGAGTATTGAAGAGATCCTGATAGATCACGGTGTCGGCCAAGACGCTGCCTGAACCGACCGCGAACAGGGCGGCCGCGAGGATAGCACGGGACGGACGAATGAAGTTTGTCATGAGGGATGGAATGCTTGGTTTGGGCTGAATTCTCATGGGCGATTGGATGTTGGATTAGGTGCTGGAACAATCTACCGCGTGCGGAATTATCCGGAAAACGCTGCGAGGTATTTGCAGCATGTCTGTAAATCACCGGGTTTACCATGGACAAATCCATCAATTTCTTGCATTTTCCCAACACTCACCCATACTCAGAGGGCCATGAAGTTGATCGACACCACCGACGCCAGGGCGCACGCCCGCATGAGAACCCTGGTCAGCAGCGCCAGCGCGGAGCGTGGATGGCAACTTGCGGGAAAATTCCGCGTTCATCTGGTGGGCATGTATTTTGCCGAGGTGGGATCGGAATGGGGATCGGATGGAAAACAACAAAGCGACTACCTCCACCACATCGAAGTGGTCTTGTCAGGCCGCCGGCAGGTGGTCCATGGGCGGGTGGTCCATGCGCTTGAACCGGGGCAGGTCTGGTACCTGCCCGGCAACACTCCGGTGGAACGGCGCTGCAACGAAGAGTGCGAGGTTTTGTTTTTCAAATTGAGCTGTGAATGGCTGCCGGGAGTGGATCCTCTGCTCGATTGGCGAGGCCGCGAACCGCGGAAAATCGGCGGCTTCGATCCGGCGGAGTGGCACCGGTGGCTACAGCCTGATCGAACCATTGGCGCGGCATGTTTGTTAGAGCTGCGCGGGCGCTTGCTGTCGTGGATGGCCGCGGCGGTGCCGGAAATCGACGAGGTGATCACGCGCCATTTGGAGACGCACACGCAGTTCACCGAGGTGTTCAAGTTCATCGAGCGCAACCTCGGTGCGGACTTGCGTCTCGGGCCGCTGGCCGGGACCTACGGCGCGACCCTGGAGGCATTCTCGATGGCGTTTTCCCGCAGCACCGGCATGAGTCCCAAGGATTACCTGACCCGCCGCCTCAACCAGGAAGCCCTGCAGTGGGTGATCAACTCCGATCTCAAGATGAAGGAAATCGCCGACAAGCTGCGCTTCAGCGACGAGTATTACTTCAGCCGGTTCTTCAAGAAGTTCAACGGCTGTGCGCCGGCGACCTATCGCCGCCGGTGGTTGCGCGGATGAACGAATGTCCCCCTGGACCAGAATGCCGCTTGCGGTGCAGGACCGGTATGCCGTGCCGCCGTCACCCACGAAATGCTTCGCGCATGCCAGCACGCCACCCGGACCGTTCCTTGTTGCCGGGTGCCAACCATTCCTTTTGGCATTCCAACACCCAATCGTAAATCTGGAGATAACGATACATCGACCTCGCCGAGAGGCCGAGCCGCCTTCATCACTGCGCTCAACCACGGGCTACACGCTGCGAAGCCTCCGGCTTCAGGACTTTTCGGGGACGATTCTTGGATTGGTTGTGAGAAACACGCCGTCCGGTGCGCGTATTCCGGGCATGTTGAGGATATTCGAACTGCCTGTGATCGCGATTGCTGCCGTTGCCTGCCATGCGGCGGCGGATGAAGCCGCCTACAATATGCCGCCCGCCGTGACCGGCACGATGGCGGCCGACGCGGTGATGGCGAAGATGGAAACCGCGGTGAAGCCGGAGGTTCTCGCGGCGTTCAAGACGCAACATCCGGCGAGGATCTGGCTGTTTGGCGAGGACCGCCAATTCGCCGTGCGCAGAACCATCATTCCCGCCCACTGGTTCGAGGATGGGGCGAAACAATACCAGCAGTTCGCGGGAGTCGCCAGGCCGGGCGAGTTCTATGTGTTCCAAGTATGTCTGGTTCCGGGTGAGAAAACCGAACCGCTTGATTGCCGGGTCGTATTCGACTCGCTTGCGGGCGTGGAGACGGTCGTTCTATCAGGCACGGATTACAGCAGCGCCCGGCAGGGCGAACGCAGGCTGTTCTTCAATTACTTTGAATATGGCAAAATTCCGGATGAACCCGTGAAACCGATCTGGATCGGCCTGCAAATCCCGCAGAGCGCACAACCCGGAACTTATCAGGGACAGGTGGTGTTCCGGAAATCGGTTTTTCGCAGCAGCATCGACGCGATTCTGAATCACGGCAACGAGCCGCCGGGCTACGAGCACCTGACATTTTCCATCAAGGTCGAAGGCGATCCCGTGAAGGAATCCGGCACCGGCGACGCCTGGCGGCTCGCCCGCCTGAAATGGCTCGATTCGAAGATCGGCGACAGCGAGACGGACGTGACGCGCCCGTTCACCCCGGTGAAAGTGAACAAACAAAGCCGCACGTTGGACATCCTCGGACGGCGCATCACGCTGGCTCCTAACGGAATTCCGGCGCAATTCACCAGTTACTTCTCCGGCAGCAACACCCGGATTCTAACAACCGGCCGGGATGCCTTTGTCGCACCGCCAAAACTGGAATGCATCGTTGAGGGCAAGGCTGTCAAATGGCAGACGACGCGGTTTGAAATGGGGAAACCCACACCCGTAGCCGCGAGTTGGGAGGCGGAAAGCACCGGCGGCGGGATGAAGTTGGATGTCAAAGGGAGGTTGGAATATGACGGCAACCTGCGCTTGCAAATGGAACTCATCGATGTGTCCGGCAAGGGTGACTGGATCACGGGCGAAGGCACCAAAGTCGATGACGTGCGCTTCGTGGTGCCGTGGAAGAAGGATGTCGTGAAGTACGCGATGGGGCTGGGCCTGCAAGGCGGCCCGTGCCCGGACAAATACGAATGGAAGTGGGATGTCGCGAAACACCAGGACGCGATCTGGATGGGCGACGTGAACGTCGGCGCGATGTTGCGTTTCAAGGACGGAAGCAATTTCGACCGGCCGCTGATCAATGCCTATTATGATTTCCGGCCGCTCTCGCTGCCGGGATCGTGGGGCAGCGGCGGAATCCGGATCGCGCATGAGGACAAAGCCGCGACGCTGACCGCATCGTCCGGACCCAGGCGGGTAAGGCTCATGGGAAAAGGCGAAGGCGGTCTCTCATTCGACATCGATTGGTATTTCACGCCCTTCAAGCCACTCGACGTGAAACAACATTTCACCGACCGGTTCTATCATACGAACCAGGGCGGGGCGCTTGAGGACACCGCAAACCTCAAGGCGGAGGGCGTCAACATCGTCGAGATCCACCACAACCGCCTCTGCAATCCATTCATCAATTATCCCTACAATGATGAGTCGTTCGGACACCTGCAGGACTTCGTGAAAAAGGCCCATGCCGATGGCGTGCGGGTGGACCTCTATTATACCACCCGCGAGTTGACGCAAAACCTGCCCGAGTTCTTCGCGCTGAAAAGCATGGCGGGCACCATCATCCTGCCGCGCAAGGAGGGCGTCGCCTGGCCGGTCACCAACGGCGGTGGTCCGCACCCGTGGCTCGTGCAACACGTCGGCACCGACATCGTGCCCGCCTGGCGCGAGAATCTCGGGTTTCCCGAATACAAACAGAAACTTGACCTCGCCGTGATCACCGCGCCCGACTCGCGATGGAACAATTTCTATCTGGAGGGACTCGACTATCTGATCAAAAAGGCCGGCATCGACGGCCTCTACATCGATGACACCGCGCTCGACCGGAAGTCGATGCAGCGCGCGCGCCGCATCCTCGACGCCGATGGCAACACCAACCGCCGGGTGAACATGCATTCGTGGAATCATTTCAACGGCCTCGCCAAATGGAGTAACAGTTCGATCGCGTTCATGGAACTCTATCCGTATTATGACGGGCTCTGGCATGGTGAGGGGTTCAATGCCAACTCGCCGCCGGAATTCATGTTGGTGGAGATGTCCGGCATTCCCTTCGGGCTGATGAGCGAAATGCTCGATCATCCGAATCCGTGGCATGGCATGGTCTTCGGCATGCGCACCCGTTGGCCATGGAGCGGAGACCCGCGCAATATCTGGAAACTTGAAGACCGGTTCGGCATCGCGAATTCGGATTTCCTCGGTTGGTGGGATCCCGCCTGCCCGGTGAAAACCGACAACCCTCAGGCCAAGGCGTCGGTCTATCGGAAAGCCGGCAGCGCCCTGATCGCCCTGGCCAGTTGGACGCCGGGCAAGACCGCGGTGAAGCTGGCCATTGATTGGCATGCCTTGGGGTTGGCACCGCAGAAGACAACCTTGTGGGCGCCGGCATGCGAGGGTTTTCAAAACGAATGTGTCTTCGCCACGGATGGAACCATCCCCGTGGCCCCCGGCAAAGGCTGGCTGCTTATCGCCGACGAACAACCACGTCCCGTCAGTCCGCCGGAAGTCATGGCCGATCCATTCCGCGGGAAAAGCCGAATTGGCGGCATCACTTCTCCGTTCGCAGTGAACGTGCCCGCCAATTCTGTTAGAACGGCGGATTTGGCGTGGTTGTCCGGGGCCACGGCCGTGGTCGCGCGCTTGGATCCGCAGCTTGACGAAGGTCAGTCATGGGGCGTGGGGCTCGCCGTAGGTTGGGACGGCGGCAAGTATGTGCAAATCAACATGCGCACCGATGGCCGGTGGGGTGTGCGCCGCAATGGCGCGGAGTTGTTGTTAGGAGACCATGCCAAGGGTAAACCCGCGGTGGTTGCCATTCGTCTTGACGGGAAATTCGTGGAAATCATCGCCAAAGAGGACGGCAGCGGCGAGTGGGACACGGTTGCCACCTTTCCCCGCGCCGAGTATCCCGGACCTCCCGCCACCGTCCGCTACGGCAAAATCGGCAACTCGTGGCAAGGCGGGGATTTTGGCGACAGGGGCTCGACCCACCCGTGCCGGGTCGAGTGGGTCGGGTTCTATAACCCATGATCAATCCCGGCCTGCCGGACCGCGGGACGCGGCAGCCAGTGCGAACGTACATACATGAAATCAACAGGTGAAAGTCCGAGTCATCCCGAAACGAGCAACGGGAGAGCAGCCGAAGGCAACTGCGTCGTCGTGAGACGGGGTGGGGAGCAGCCGGAGGCGGACCTGCGGTCCCAAACAAAAGTGAACCCGATGCGGTTTACAACAGCGGCGAGCCTGCTGGCTAGTGGCGAAGCCTGCCGCATGAGCGGCAACCGTTTCCTCCCACATCCCTCGTTCACGGGGGAGCAACGGGCTGTGGTGGATGGCTGGGGTGAGAACGCAGGGAAGGTATCATGTGGACGCGTTGAGAGCTGTCCGGGCAGGACTCCGCGCGAGCGGAGCCGGGCAGCAGTCAGAGTCGCCATAGTAGTGATGAAGCGGGGAACCGGAGCGCAGCGGAGATAGACTGCCCGGAGGGCGGCCCCGTGAGGGGTGCGCGTCAAGTTAAGAGCTTTTTCCCTTTAACCACGGGCTTTTTCGGCTTCACGCGGCGGAGAACGAACGTGTTCCGGT
>JAPLUI010000042.1 GCA_026397725.1 Verrucomicrobiota bacterium
AAAAAGTCATTGGATCAACCCCTGTCTGTGCGCATCCGCACGCAGACAGGCCGACCAGTGATGAATCCCCCTCAAGACTCTTGAAAAATGATTCTGCCATCAATGATTCTGCCATGAATTCTTTGGAACCTGAGTAGTAACATCCGCGGTTTCTATTCCCGAATTTAGGATCATCGCCCTGCCGCATGAGCGGGCTGTCGGCAGCGTCTCCCTTGGCGGAGCCGTTGCCGTGGCGGGCGACGTCGGGCTCGGCCAGGCCCTGGGCTTCGAGTTCCCGCCGCTGGTCCGCAGGCAGGGACTTGACCCATGCCCGGTATTGGCGCTCATAGTCGGCGTCCCGGGTCTTCTGGCGCTGGCTGTAATCGTCGCGGTTCATTTTTCGGCCCAGGTGGTGCAGATGTTCGCCTCGACTTCGACCGGCACCTCGGGGAAGAGAGCGGCCATGGCTTCGACCATCGCGGTCGTGATGATTTCCCGGCATTGCTCGGCGGTTTCCTCGTGGCACTCCACAACCACTTCATCGTGAACCGTGGAAACGATGCGGGCGGATTTCGGCAGGCGCTGGTCTATCAGAATACATATCTCCGCGTACTGACCACCGCCTGCCTCACTTCGCCTGCGATCTTTGCTCAGGACGACTCGCCGCCGCCGCATAAGATCGACAAGTCAAAATACTCGCCCTATCCGGCAAAGACATTCCCCAATCACGTCTACTTCGGCGACACGCATTTGCACACGTCGTATTCGACGGACGCCGGCATGATCGGCAACACGCTGGAACCTGAAGAGGCGTATCGCTTCGCGAGGGGCGAACAAGTGACGTCGAGCACGGGTGTTCCGGCCAAACTCGGGCGCCCGTTGGACTTTCTTGTCATTTCGGACCACGCGGAAAACTGGCGGTGGGGGAGACTTCGTGGCAGACGCAGGAGGCGACCCGATCGGCGGTCTGGCGGGCGCGGCGCTGGTGGCAGGCGGGGGGAGTGGTGGCCGGCGGCATTCGAATTCGCGGCGCGAGACGCGCCGTCCACGGCCTGCGGCGGGACGCCGCAGCCACGGTCGCCACAGCGGAGGAAGTTGCGGACGACCGCGAAGACATTCGGGCGGAGCGACCCCATGGTGGCACGGTGGCGCGGACTGGCGAACTGGCACCGGCAACATGGAAGTCCGCCTCGACCGCGAACTCGCCGGGCGCCGCGTGTTCCCCGCCATTCACATCCCCCAATCCGGCACCCGTAACGATGACCGGCTCGATCATCCCGACGAATTCCTCAGCGTGGTGGACATCCGCAAGCAGCTCGCCCAGTTGCCGATCGGCGATGCCATCACCACGCTGCCAGCCAAGCTGCGGGCCACCGGGACCAACGCCGAACTGCTGCCGCGCGGGCTTCGTTAGAAATCTCCGAACCAATCCATCTGAGCGACGTTGGCCTTGGGCATGGTGTCCTGGACGGTGATTTTGGCCTTGGGGCCTTGGGTCTTGGCTTCGGGTTTCACCGAGTGGAGTTCGAGGTGGGAGAGGATGGATTTGGCGCGCTCGACCACCGGCTTGGGCAGGCCGGCGAGGCGGGCGACCTGGATCCCGTAGGACTTGTCGGCGGCACCGGGGATGATTTTGTGGAGGAAGATGATCTCATCATTCCACTCGCGGACGGCGACGTTGTAGTTGGCCACGGCGGCGCGGGTGTTCACCAGATCGGTGAGTTCGTGATAGTGCGTGGCGAACAGCGTGCGACAGCCAATCACGTCATGAATGTGCTCGGCCACCGCCCACGCGATCGAAAGCCCATCGAAGGTGGCGGTGCCACGGCCGATCTCATCGAGAATGACCAGCGAGCGCTCGGTGGCATGGTTGAGAATGAGGGCGGTCTCGTTCATCTCAACCATGAAGGTGGATTGGCCGCGCGAGAGGTCATCCGAGGCGCCCACCCGGCAGAAGATGCGATCCACGATGCCGATAGTGGCGGCCTCCGCCGGGACGAAGGCGCCGATCTGCGCCATCACCGCAATCAACGCGATCTGCCGGATGTAGGTGGATTTCCCTGCCATGTTAGGACCGGTGAGGATCTGCAGGCGGGCGCTGTCCGGGTCGAGTTCGGTGTCGTTGGGGACGAACTTGCTGTCGGTCAGGGATTGCTCGAGCACCGGGTGGCGGCCATTGGTGATGAACAGCCGGCGGGAATCCTCGAGCACGGGCCGGCAATGGCGATGGTACCGGGCGACTTCCGCCAGCGCGCACAGGACGTCGGTTTCCGCGATGGCGGCAGCGGTTTCCTGCAATGCGGGGAGGTGGGCGATGGTGCGGCCGCGGAGTTCGAGAAACAATTCGCTTTCGAGTTGCTTGGATCGTTCCTCGGCACCGAGCACCTTGTTCTCCATCTCCTTGAGCGCCGGGGTGATGTAGCGCTCGGCATTGGACATGGTTTGCTTGCGGGTGTAATCATCCGGAACCTTGGCCAAATGGGACGAGGTGATTTCAATGAAGTAGCCGAAGATGTTGTTGAACTTGATCTTGAGCGAGTCGATGCCGGTGCGTTTGCGCTCGTCTTCCTGGAGGCGGGCGATCCAGTCCTTGCCGCCGCGGGCGGCGTTGCGGAGTTCGTCCAGTTCCGGCGACCATCCGTCGCGGATGATCCCGCCATCCCTGAGGTTGGCGGGAGGCTCGTCGGCCAGGGCGGCCGCCAGCAGGCTGGTTAGATCGGGAAAATCGTGGAGTCGCGAGCTGAGCGAAGTGGCCAGCGATGTCGGTGACGTGGCGAGGGTGGGGAGGTCTGCCTTGAGCGCCGGGAGGTGGGCGAGCGAGCTGGCGAGCGACTGGAGATCGCGGGCGTTGCCGCTGCCTTGGGACAAGCGGGAGGTGGTCCTCTCGATGTCGCGGATGCCTTTGAGTGCTTCCCGGCATTTGGATAGAATGAAGGGCTCCGCCAGCAATGCGGCGATGAGATCCTGCCGGATGGTTAGAGTGGGGAGGTCCCGCAACGGATGCAGAATCCAATCCCGGAGCAGGCGCGCGCCCATCGGCGTGGCGCTGCGATCCAGCACGCCTAACAGCGTGTGGGCCTTGCCGGCGCGGGATTCCACGAGGTCGAGGTTGCGCTGGGAAGCCGCATCAATGAGCAGGTGGTCGCTGCTGGCACGCACCTGCGGCGGGTGGAGGTGAGCGCAGGGCCGGCGGAGTTGATGGATCAGATAGTGCAGGACCGCGCCGGCGGCCCCGCTGGCGGCGGGGAGTTGCGAGCAGCCGAAGCCATCGAGCGAGTGGACGTTGAAATGATCGCGCAGGAGCTGGGTGGCGTGTTCCGGCAGGAAGGCATAACCTTCGTAGGCGAGACTGTGCCGCAGTTTGCCGAATTCCGCCGCCTGATGGTCCGGCACTAACAACTCCGACGGACAGAGGCTGGAGAGTTCATCCTCGAGTTGGCCGAGATCCGCAAACTCGGCGATGGTGAACTCGCCGGTGGTGTGATCCACACTGGCCAGCCCGAGGGCTTTGCCGTGGCGGCACACGGCGGCGAGATAGTTGGGGCGCTGGTCGTCAAGGAGCGTCAGGTCGTCGATCGAGCCGGCGCTGAGGATGCGGGAGATTTCGCGCTCGACGAGTTTTCCCGGCTTGGGCTCGGACGTTTGCTCGGCGATGGCCACCCGTTTGCCGGCCTTGAGCAGGCGGGCGAGGTAGCCTTGCGCGGCATGATATGGCACGCCGCACATCGGGATGCCATTGCGGCGGGTGAGCGCCACGTTCAGAATCGGCGAGGCCGTTTTCGCATCCTCGAAAACATTTCGTAAAAATCCCCAAGCCGGTACATGAGCAGGACATCCGCAGGCAGGGATTTCCGCATGGCCTGGTATTGGGCCATCATCGGGGTGGGCACGGGCACGGGCATGCCGAGAGTATGCCGACATTCTCCGGGGATGGAAATCACGAAGTGGAGGCGCACCAGCGATTTCCTTGAAAGGGTGGGGTTGCAACAAGAGTAACGACTTTGCTCCCAAGAACATGGTCAAGGATCTTGGGCCGCAGCAGGCCATTGACAACAACCCCGGCACGCCGGCCTTGAACCGGCCCGGACAGCACCAAAATGTGCCAAGTCATGTTCCGGAATTCATCGGCAATTCCTCGCCAATTCAAGGCCTAGCTCAGAAAGTCATACTTACGGGTGGCAGCAGTGCCGATGCGGTGTCATGTCTTGCTCTTACTTGATCATTGAATGGGCGATGCGATGACATTTCTTGGTCTTCACTTGATCATTGGAAATTGGGAGTGAGGATTCCGGGCCAAAGGCCCATCCCAGCCCAGCCTTGGGCAATGCCAAGGCTTGGTGCCGCCAGTCGTTTCGAGGGCTGAATGCCCGGCCTAACCAACGGTTCTCCAACGATCAGACGCTTCATGGGACGGGCATTCAGCCCTCAATACAAGCGGTGTGATCGTTACCCAGGGCCTTGCCCTGGGCTGTCATATTGCCGGGCCCTTGGCCCTGAAGAGTGCCATGATATTTTCCGGGAAGCCGGGCCCATGCGCCGTCAATGCAAGGTCGAGTGCAGGAATTCCGGAGGTGAATCATGCCTCAATGCGCGGCCAGCCAGTTGGGGCCGATGCCGTGTTCCACTTCGATGGGGACGTGGTGGGGCAAGGGCAGGGCGGTTTTCATGGCGTGGAGGATTTGCGGGACGAGTTCATCCTGTTCATGGAGCGCAAGGTCAAAGACGAGTTCATCGTGGACCTGCAGCAGCATCCTGGTTTGATACGAGTTTGCTCGTAGCAAGGCGTCGATGTGGATCATGGCGAGTTTGATCATGTCGGCGGCGGTGCCCTGGATGGGGGTGTTGATGGCGGCTCGCTCGGCATTGCTGCGGAGGTTCTGATTGGAGGAGGTCAAATCCGGGAACGCACGCCGCCGGCCGGTTAGAGTCGCGACATGGCCCGCCTCGCGGGCCTGGGCGATGGTGTGCTCCATGAACTCGCGGATGGCGGGATACTCGCGGAAATACGCGTCGATGATGGTGGCGGCCTCGGTGCGGGGGATGGCCAGACGCTGGGCGAGGCCGAAGGCGGAGATGCCATAGATGATCCCGAAGTTGACCATTTTGGCGGTGCGGCGCATGGCGGCAGTGACGTCTGCCGCGGCGACGGCGAAGACCTTGGCTGCCGTGGCGGTGTGGATGTCCTCGTGGTTCTGGAACGCCGCAATCATGGTGGCGTCTTGCGACAGCGCCGCCATCACCCGCAACTCGATCTGCGAGTAATCGCACGACAGGATTTGAAATTCCAAATCTGACAGGTGCGATTTGCGGGGCACGAAGGCCTGGCGGATTTTGCGGCCGGCGGCGGAGCGCACCGGGATGTTCTGGAGGTTGGGATCCGACGAGGCGAGGCGGCCGGTGGCGGCGACGAGTTGGTGGAAGTGAGTGTGGAGGCGGCCGGTTTCCGGCACGAGATGGGTGGGGAGGGCGTCGAGATAGGTGGATTTGAGTTTGGTGGCTTCGCGCCAGCCAAGGATGTCGCTGATGATCGGGTGTTTGCCTTCAAAGGTGGCGAGGGTCTGCTCGTCGGTCTTGTATTGGCCGGTCTTGGTCTTTTTGGCTTTTGCGTCGAGGTTGAGGTGGTCGAAGAGAATCTGGCCGAGTTGTTTGGGTGAGGCGATGTTGAAGGGCGTGCCGGCGTGCTGTTGGATCGAGGTGGCCAACGCGTCAATCTGGAGTTGGAGGTCATCACCGATGAATTTGAGCGAGCCGGTATCGATGGCGATGCCTTCCATTTCCATGCGCACCAGCACCGGCAGCAGCGGGCCTTCAATGTGTTGCATCACCTCGTGCTGGCCGGAGGCGGTTAGCAGCGGCCGCAGCTTTTGCGCGAGCTGAAAGGTGACATCCGCATCCTCCGCCGCGTATTCCGCGAGTTGCTCCAGCGGGATGGCGGCAACGTCAATCTCCATGGCCGGTTGCCGGGCTGCCGCAAACTCGAACAGATCGTCGGTTGCGGGCGGCGGCTGGGCCGGGCGCTTGGCAAGCGCCGCCACCTCGGCGAATTTCACCGGAGCATAACCTAGCAGGACTTCCGCCAGGTAATCCATCGTGTGGCGGCGCTCGGGAAACACCAGGGCATCGGCCAGCATGGTGTCGAAGAACGGCCCGCTCACTTCGATGCCGTGATGATGCAGGATGGAGAGATCGAACTTGAGATTGTGGCCGAGCTTTTCCGCCGGGCCGGAAAACAGGGATCTGAGATTTGAAATTTGAGATGGCAGATCCGAGATGGGCAGATACCAGGCCTCGTGGGCATCCCATGAGAAGGCAATGCCGAGGAGTTTGGCGGAGAAGCGGTTGAGCGAGGTGGTTTCGATGTCGAAGCAGTAACAGGGCTGCCGCCGCAGTTCCGTTAGAAGCTGTTGTTCGAGTTGCGGCGTGTCGGCGAGGTGATAGGTGTGTTCGACGTCGCGGATGGTGCGGAAGGTACCGAAGGGCGTCGGCTGGGCTGCGGCAGGGGATTCCGGCGGCATGCCGGAATCGGCCGGCACGCCGCCGCCGCCCTCCGGGAACAGGCGCTTGGTTAGGGAGCGGAATTCAAACTCGTTGAAGAGGGTCTTGAGGGCGTCGTCATCGCGGCGGGAGAGGACCAGATCATCCCATGAGACCCGGATGGGAACATCGGTGATGATGGTGGCGAGTTCTTTGGACAGCAGGGCCTGATCGGCATTGGCCTCGATGTTCTCACGCAGTTTGCCTTTGACCTTTGCCGCGTTGGCGATGAGGTTTTCCATCGAACCGAATTCGGCGATGAGTTTCTTGGCGGTCTTTTCGCCAATGCCGGGGACGCCAGGGATGTTGTCTGAGGCATCACCCCAGAGGCCGAGGATGTCGATGACTTGTGCGGGCCGCTCGATTTCCCAGTTGCTGAGCATGGTGGGCAGATCGATGATTTCGTGGTCGGAGCCTTTGCGGCCGGGTTTCCACATGCAGGTCTGTGCGGAGATGAGCTGGGCGAAGTCCTTGTCCGGTGTGACCATGAATGACTCGAAGCCCGCGGTCTCGGCACGTTTGACGAGAGTGCCGATGATGTCGTCGGCCTCGAAGCCATCGACTTCGAGCACCGGGATGTGAAACGCCCGGCAGAGGGCCTTGACGTGCGGGATGGCGGCGGCGAGTTCCTCGGGCATCTCCGCACGCTGGGCTTTGTAGGCGGGAAACTTGAGGTGGCGCGGCGTGGGTGCTGAAGTATCGAAGGCGACGCCGAGGTGAGTGGGCTGTTCGTTTTCGAGAATGGCGAGCAGGGTGTTGATGAAGCCGTACAGCGCCGAGGTGTTGATGCCCTTGGAATTGCGGATCGGAGCTTGGATCAGTGCGAAGTGGGCCCGGTAGATCAGGGCCATGCCGTCGAGGAGGAAGAGGCGCATGGGGGAGTTATGTTAATGGGGTCGGTTGATGTCTGCTATATATCCAGCATGAGCGAGATATGTTTGGCGGTGAGTTCGCCCATGGATTGGCAGGTGGCGAACGAGGTGGAGCGGTGGATGCGATCGAGTTCCCTGGCGAGCTTGATGACGTGCTCGCGCGGGGCGAGTTCCTCACGGCTCATGATGCCGAGCAACGCCCGCAGCCGGCCGCTCTCGACCTTGGCGCGGCGGGACATTTGGGCATACTCCTCAGCGACGTATTGGTCGATGGTCTGGCGGTTGAGCACTTCCAGGGCGAGCCGGGTGATGGCGCGGTTCGAGCCATAGCGCAGGGCGAGATAGGTGTTGCCCTTGCCTTCGTATGACTGCTCGTCGAAGTCGATCGGGCGGACGCGATACTGGACTTCCTCGAAGTCCGGCGTGATCTCGACGATGTAATTGGCGCTGCGCATGTCCCCGAGCAGACGGATGAAGCAGCGTTCGTTGAACTTGGTGAACTCCTTGGCGATGCGGACCAGGTTGATGCCCGGCTGGGTGAGGTGCTCGCGCAGAAACACGTCGCCGGGGACCCCCGCGATGTGTTCCTCGATGAGGGTGGTGCCGTTGACGATATAGTTGATGCGGTTGGGCGACAGGATGTGTTCCAGCTCGAGGCCATAGATGCGGGAGGCATCCGCCTGTTTCACATAGAAATAGTCCGAGTTGTCATTGAAGACATTGGTGATGCGGACGCGGAACGGCTTGGAGTTTCCGAAGTCGCCGAAATCGATGCGATCCACCAGCAGGTGTTCGTGCCGGGTGACATCCCGGCCGAGTTTCAGTTCGGTGTAGATGCTGGTGAGGCGGGGGCGGAGTTCCGCAAAGACATCCGGCGGATACATCACGGTGACCCAGAGGGTTTCCCGGCCTCGCGGGTCGTCGTAGGGGACGGCCCCGGTGAAGCGGCAGAGTTCCCAATACACCTGCGGGATGTCCCGCAAACGATCAAAGCGGCAAAGATACTGCCGCAACGGTGAGGACACCGGGTATTGGAGCTTGCGGCGGGAAATCATGCGCCAAAGTGTGGCCAGTTTGCCGGGAAATTGCCAGCGGCGTTTACTCGGTCAAGCTCGTCAGTACGGCCTTTTGGGCGTGGAGGCGGTTTTCGGCCTGTTGGAAGATGGTGTCGGCGTGCAGTTCCAGGACTTCCGCGCTGATTTCCTTGCCGCGGTAGGCGGGCAGGCAGTGGAGGACGAGATGGCCGGGCGCGGCATGGATCAGCAACTCCGCGTTGACCTCGAAGCCGGCGAATTCGAGTTCCTTGGCCGTTTGATCCTCCTGCCCCATGGAGAGCCAGACATCGGTGTTGATGACATGCGCGCCTTGCGCGGCCTGGGCCGGATCATCCGTGATGGTGACGTTCGGGGCGTTGAGCTTGGCGAGAAACTCCGCCGGCGGCTGGCAAGCGGCCGGAGCGGCAACGCTCAACTCAAAGCCCAAATGCTTGGCCGCCCACAGCCACGAGCGGGTCATGTTGGAAAACCCGTCGCCGATGAACGCGACCTTGCGGCCGTCCAGGCCGTGGAGCCTCTCCATGATGGTCAGCAGATCGGCCAGAATCTGGCACGGATGCTCGTCATCGGTCAGCGCGTTGATGGTGGGGATGCCGGAATAATGGGCGAAGTCGATGACGTCCTGCTGGGCGAAGGTGCGGATGATCGCGCCATGGACCATGCGGCCGAGGACGCGGGCGGTGTCCCGGATCGGTTCGCCGCGCCCGAGCTGGATGTCGTTTTTCGATAGAAACATCGGGTAGCCGCCAAGCTCGCGGATGCCAACTTCAAACGAGACGCGGGTGCGGGTCGAGGACTTGGTGAAAATGAGCGCCCAGGTCTGGCCGGCGAGCGGTTGCGACGGGTGCGCCCCACGTTCGCGCTTCATGCGGAGGGCGCAATCAAGCAATTGGTGGATTTCCCTGGCGCTGAGTTGTTCGATGGAGAGGAGATGGCTCATGAAAATGTTAGAGGGTGGTGACGACGGCATGGAGCAGGGCCAGGGCCTCATCGACCTCGGCGTCAGTCACGTTGAGTGGCGGCAGCAGGCGGATGGCATGGGGTCCGGCGGGCGGGACCAGCAGCCCTGTTTCCATCAGACGCCTGACGATCACGAGAGCCGGAGTTGCTCCCGCCGGGGTGGGGATGCGGGCGGGATCGAGGGCGATTCCTAACAACAGCCCCAGGCCACGGACCTCGGTGATGACCGGGACTTGCCAAGCCGCGATGGTGGCGCGGATGCGGGCTTCCTGGCGGCGGGCGTTGGCGGCAAGGTGCTGGGTGCGGATTTCCTGCAAGACGGCGAGCGACGCGGCGCACACCAGCGGGTTGCCGCCAAAGGTGGACCCGTGCGAGCCGGGCCCGAGCAACCCCGACAAGGCCACGCCGGTGTCATCGATCACCCGGTCGCTGAGCCAGAACGCGCCGATCGGAACGCCGCCGCCCATACCTTTCGCCCACGAAATGGCATCGGGTTCAAGTTCCGGAGCAATGGCGCGCCATGCCATCGCCTCGCCGCAACGTCCGAAGCCGACCTGCACCTCATCGAAGCACAGCAAGAGGTCATGCTTCATGCAAAGGGCCGCGACGGCGCGGAGGAATTCCGGAGTGGCGAGGTTGACGCCGCCCTCACCCTGAATCGGCTCTAACAAAACAGCCGCGGTCTCCGGCCGCACCGCAGTTTCAAGGGCGGCCGGATCATTGAATGGCAGGTAGCGGAAACCCGGCAGCAGCGGATCAAAGCCTTCCTGGATTTTGGTCTGGCCGGTGGCGGCCATCGCGCCGAGGGTTCGGCCGTGGAAGGATTGCTGGAAGGTGATGACCTCGAAGCGCGGCGAGCCATCGGCTTGCGGGCGGCGGTGGCCGAAGCGGCGGGCGGCCTTGATCAGGCCGTCGTTGGCTTCCGCGCCGGAATTCGAGAAGAAAAGTTTGCCGGGAAGCTTGACGTGATGGTCGTTGATCTCGCGGGCGAGGGCGGCCTGCTGCGGGATCTGATAGAGATTGGACACATGGATGAGCGTGGCGGCCTGCTCCCGGATCGCCGCCACCAACCGCGGGTGGCAATGGCCCAACGAACACACCGCGATGCCCGTGCAAAAATCCAGGTAACACCGGCCCGCATCATCCCAGAGGCGGCAGCCCTCACCCCGCACCGGCACGAGTGGAAACCGCCCGTAGGTGGGAAGAACATGCTGTTGGAATGCCTCAAAGGTGGTCATGGGAAGGGCGGAGCGTAGCGGACCGCAGCGAAATGGCAAACCGCAAATCACCGCTCATGCGTCAAAATCACGCCGGCCCCAAACCCGGCTCACAGTATCAACGCCGCCGTCACGCTCTACGACACGGCCACTGCGCAGGTATGGAGAGCGGTGGGAAGGGCGCAAGCCCACCACCCCGCGTTGGCTAAACCGGGCGTGTTGCGGCTACACCATTCCTCACGCCGAAGATTTCAACATTCAACATTCAACTTCCAACATTCAATGATCAAGTAAGAGCAAGACATGACACCGCATCGGCACTGCTGCCACCCGCAAACCCATACGCGGATGATTCACGAATTCGTCTGAAACGCCCAAAAGTGCCAACTCATTTTCCGCCAGGATCAGGAACTGCGCAGGTATGGAGTGCGGTGGGAAGGCGCAAGCCCGCCACCCCGCTTTGGCTCAACCGGGAGAGCCGCGGGGTTGCCATGAGGCCCGGTCCGTCTCGCGGCGGGTACGCCCCTACCGAGTAACTTGGCTCCGAGGATGCCCGTTAGGGAGCGACGACATTCCTGTCGTCGAGCGGAAGGAACGTCCATGAACAGAGCCTTCGGCACGCACTCATGGGCCGCCCTTCCGCTACCACCACAAGAATGTGGTGGCTC
>JAPLUI010000145.1 GCA_026397725.1 Verrucomicrobiota bacterium
GGGGCACTTTCGCCACAACGCGTTTTTCATCGGCGGCAACGTGCGCGAGGCCGTGCAGCAGGGCCGCGCGGACGTCATTCCGATCTTCCTATTTGAAATCGAAGACCTCTTCACCAGCGGCGCCATGCCTATCGACGTGGCCCTGCTCCAGTGCACGCCGCCGGACGACTACGGCTTCATGAGCCTGGGCACCGGCATCGACATCTCGCTCACCGCCGCCAAGTGCGCGCGTCACTTGATTGTGCAGGTGAACGACCAGTCGCCGCGCACGCTCGGCGATGCGTTCCTGCACGTGAGCAAGGCCGACTCGATTGTGGAGGCCTCGCGCCCGTTGCCAGAATTTCAAAAGCCCGAAGTTACCGAAGTGCATCGCACCATCGCGCGGCACGGCGCCAACCTCAGCCCCGACGAAGCCACCTTGCAGATGGGCGTCGGCGGCACGCCCGACGCGGTGCTCGAATGCCTCTCCGATCACAAGGACCTGGGCACTCACACCGAGATGTTCTCAGACGGCGTCATCGACCTTCTCAGACGGCGTCATCGACCTGATCGAAAAGGGCGTGGTCAACAATGAGAAGAAGACCATCCACCCGCACAAAGTGATCAGCGGATTCGTGCTCGGCTCCAAGCGCCTGTTCGATTTCATTCACAACAATTCGGTTTTCGAATTCCACCCCAACTCCTACACTAACGATCCGTTCATCATCGCCCAGAACCATCGCATGGTGGCCATCAACGCGGCCATCGAAGTGGATCTCACGGGCCAAGTTTGTTCGGATTCATTGGGCACCATTCCCTACTCGGGGATCGGAGGCCAGGTGGATTTCATCCGCGGCGCCGCGCGATCCAAAGGCGGCATCCCCATCATCACGCTGCCGGCCACGGCCAAGAACGACACGATTTCCCGCATCACGCCGACGCTCAAACCCGGGGCGGGCGTAGTGACCTCGCGAGGCGACGTACATTACGTAGTGACCGAATTCGGAGCCGCCTACCTGCACGGCAAGAACCTGCGCCAAAGAGCCGAAGCCCTCATCCAAATCGCGCACCCAAGTTTCCGCGAGGAGCTGCTGGCGGCCGCGCGGCAGTTCGGTTATTTGGAGAAGCGGTAAGGGACCGGTGACTATCAGCGCCGTCCACAAGAAGCAGCGGTCGGCGCAAGGCATCGCGCGATCGAGTTGACAGCTTCCCATTGCATCATCAAATGCGAGGATGCGCCGTTCGAGACCTGTCGCCGATCAACTCGACTTGAAGCATTTTCCAATCCAGAAATGAGCCTGAAAGTGAATTTTGTTTCCAATGCGTGATGAGCCTGAAAAACAACTTCCATTCCAATGCGGAGTGAGCCTGAAACAAAGGCTGGTTCACGGTGCTGGCGGATGCCGTCAGAGGCCTCCTTTCTGCGGTCTTGTTCTTGCCCTGAGCGTCCGGCGGACGCGAAGGGCGGGGTGTTTGTTTCTTTGGGGATGAGAGAGAAAAGTGGTCGGCGCTGTGGAAATGTGGAAATCGCGAAGTGTGCGATTTCCAAGGGGCGGTGGGAGCGGTGGAAACCCGCGGTTTGGTTTTCCACGGCTTCCACGGCCCTGGCATTTCCACAGCGCTCCGGTTCCGGCGTGCTCACGGCTTTGCTCCTGCCCGCTGGCTTGTCCGGCTGCGAACCAGCAGCGCCAACTTCGCCTTCTGCATGCGGCGCGCGGCTTGCGTGTCGCTCCGGCGCAGCGCTTCCTGCTCGAGCCACTGCTCGGTGATGCCTGGCTTCAAGCATTTTCGCCAGCCCTCCAGCGAAGTGAGTTTCTCGTACGGCGTCCGGTAATCCTCGAGCCGATATACGCGTTTGCGTCTGCCGCGCGGATGGACCTGGATCGTAGCGAAGCCGCAGGGACGGTGGAAGTTCAGATAGGGGTTGAGGTACGCCGTGTAGAACTTCTGGAACGCTTCGGCGTGCTCGGCGCCGATGGGGCCGTAACCGATGTGCTTGCGCACCACCGCACCGTTCTTGCCTTCCACCAGAGCGTTGTCGGTAGTGCGATAGGCGCGTGACTTGGTGAACTCCTCCACCAGCAACTTGTTCAACAAGCGAACCACGTTCCGGTTGAGAAACTCCGAGCCGTTGTCGCAGTGAAAGCCTCGGATCCGGAAGGGAAATTGATGGATCATGGCCTCCAGCACCGGGATCAGATGGCGCTCGCAAATGGTCACCACACAGCCCACCACTTGCCACTGCGTCACGGTGTCCACGGCGTTGATGTGATGCACACCCGGCTTGCCGTCGTGGTCGCCTTGATGCACCGTGTCCACCCGCAGGTAGCCGGGCTGGCCTTGCGGGTCCGGTCGGCGCCGCTCTCCGATCGACACCTGACGCGCTTGCGTGTGCGCGACCCGCACCCGGATCTTGCGATAGGCCGCCGAGTTCCGGAGGTTGTAGATGTGCGACGCGGAAATGCCCGCCAGCCGCTCGCACTCCCGGTTGCCGTACACCTGGAACTCCCGCTTCAAAAGATGCCTCACGGCGGGACCGGACAGGTCCTCGTGCGCCGCGTCCACCTCCGCCAGTAAGGCGATGTCGGCGGCTGTGTAGCGCGTACGAAAACTCGTCCGCCGCGCCGGCTTGCGCTCGATCCGATGCGTCGTCGTCCAACGTTGGATCAATCGCGCCACCTGGGCCCGGCTCAGGCCGCAAACCTTCATCAGAAACCGCCGCACCACTCCTTTCTGTCCTTTGCTCAGTCGCCGGTACTGCTGGCACTTTAGCACCCGCTCCATGAACTCGTATCCTCCGTCCTCGTCGATGGGAGCACAGCGCACATGCCGGCTGTTGTCTACAAACTCCTGCATCTCGGCCAGGGTCAGCCGCTCTAAGTTCTCCATGCGGATCGTCATTCCTCCGCATCATCGGCCAGACCGGATCGCCTCCGGTTTTCAGGCTCATCCCGTATTGGAATCGATGTCCCGCTTCAGGCTCATTCCGCATTGGAATCAACCCCTCCGTTCAGGCTCATCATGCATTGGATAATTCTCTTGATACAAGAAGTTGGCGACCTGTGATATTATCTTCTCAAATCCGGGAGCCAAAATGGAAATTCCCGGCTGAGGTTGCCAGATGTCGAAGACTGACTTGCCGGTACGAGGAAAAGAGGACACGCAGGCCGAGATTAGTGCCGCGGTATTACGCACGTTAGTGTTACTGCCTTTCAGTATCGTCCTCTTGCCCGTGTCACTTCCATTGACCCTGCTGTTCGGAACTAGGAAAGACATGATGCAAGAATACGGTCACTCCCAGGGATGCCGGCACGTCAAGTATACTCTGCTCCCCTTTTTCGTTGTCTCCGTCCTATGGGGTTGCCAGATCGTGTGGACCGTTTTAAGAGCTAAGACTCGTCGCCCTATGGCGGTAGTCATCGTATACCGGAAACAATACTACCGTGATTGGGTCCACGTCTTTCTCGGGCGCTTCAACTGGTTCATGTTTAGCGTTTGCTACACAGTCGAGCACGACGACAGCGACTGGTCCTAGAACTGTCGCGTTAAGGGCAGAAAGGCCACCAAAATCCGCAGCGAAATCCGCAGCGACTGCAGGCGGAGCTCTTCCGACTGACCCGGGATGCTGGTCCCTTAGTAAACTTCTCTTTCTG